>CALAHL010000450.1 GCA_937891725.1 uncultured Rhodospirillaceae bacterium
CCTCAGCTTCCTGTCGGGGATCGCGCGCACCGCCTTCGGCGGCAACGGGGCGGCCTGGGAGCCGGAAAGCCTGCAGCGTCTCTATGCCCATGTGGAACGCGGTTTCATTCGGGTCGAAGCGGACGAGATCACCTATCCGCTGCACGTGATCCTTCGGTTCCGTCTGGAGCAGGCCCTGCTGTCCGGCGACTTGCAGGTGGCGGATCTGCCGGGCGCCTGGAACGAGCTGCACACCAAGCTGTTGGGGGTCACCCCACCGGACGACGCGCGCGGCTGCCTGCAGGATATCCACTGGTACGACGGGGCGATCGGATATTTCCCGACCTACACGATGGGGGCGATGGCGGCCGCCCAGCTGTTCCAGGCGGCCCTGCGCGCCGATCCGGGGATCCTGTCCGCGATCGGACAGGGTGATTTCACCGGCTTGCTGGCCTGGTTGCGCCCCAATGTGCACCAGCGTGCCAGCCTGGCCTCGACCGATGAGATCCTGATCGCCGCGACCGGCGCCCCGCTGGGCACCGACGCCTTTCTCGCGCATCTCAAGCGGCGCTATCTGCCGGCGTGATCCTAGAGCTTCTTCTTCGGCTCGCTGTCCGGCAGAGGGAGCGGCAGGATCAGGCCGACGGTGTCCGAGCTCGCCCAGCTGTTCCGGACATAGGCTTCGACATGCTCCGTTCCGAGGTCGCTTAGATAACCCGCCAGATCGGTTGGCGCGTCTTCCGGGGGCTTTCCGCTGAGCCGGATGCCGGGGAGCGTGTAGTAGACCGCTCCTGAAGCTGTGGCACGTGCCGTCGCAGCCGCGACGGCCCTGACAACGTCTTCTGGAAGCCCCCAACCGTATAGCGTGGGAATACTTTCCATCATGGGCGACCAATTACCGTCGATGTCTTCATGGCTCAACAGCGCCCAGGCGTGTGGAACCACGTCATAGTGGTTCCAGAGCCGGGCGTTGACGTTTCGATATTCCTTACCTTCCTCGATCACCACATCCGATTGCCCGAAGGCGTGCGGTGGATAGGCTGCCGAATAGGCATCCGCGAAGTTCCTGTTGCCCGGTGTGGCACCCGCCGTCGGATAGACGCAGACATCCCTGAACCCACCGACCGGCGAGGGCGCGATGGATTTGAGATACAGCGCCAGGGCGGGCGATAGGGCGCCGGCCAGACTGTGCCCGCACAACACCAGCATACTGTTCGATTGATCCAGGCCGGAGAGGAATTTGACAAGGCTGGTACCCGCATTCGGCCCCGACCAATCGGGGGGTGTCATCCCGAGGAGCTTAGTGACCCCCATAGCCGTGCCTTGCGAGATGTAGGCGTCTTTATTGTTCTCGTCCTGGGTGATCTTTGTGCCGTCATAGTTCGGCTCGGTCAGGAAATCCGACCATTTGACGACCGTGTTGACCGCCCCATCCTCCAGCACCCAATCGGGAACGGAATACGGGTTGGTCGCGGCGATCGAAACCACATACATGTCCTTTGACGGCAGATCCTTGTCCGAGCCGTCGGCAGCCTGGACGTTCGTGCACCGGGCGACGAACATCGCGTTCTCGGTCTCCCCTTCCGTGTCCTTGTCAGGGGTCAGGACGCTCGGACCCCAGACCAGCTCCCAGTCGCCAATCGCATCAAGAACCACCTCGCTCGGGGTTTGAGGTTCGAACTTCTTTGGGGTGCCGTGTACCGTCAGCGACTCCGATAGGATGCAGTACAGCTTCTCTTCAAGATCGTCCCGGAAACCGATTGAGCCTTTGAGGTTGTTCGACAACCAAGAGAGCGCGAAAATTTGCTGATAGACGTCGAAACTAGCTGGTGCAGTCATGTTTTATATCCCCCCTTTAGATTGTCTAATGAGGGTAAAATTATCCATTTAACTACATGATGAAATGAAAAAAATATAAAGAGTTGAAAAATTGTTATATGACCCAAAGAAGCGCGCATATGTCTTATGGACGTTCCCGAGAGCCGTGCGCTGGACGCGGGTCCGGGCCGGTATAGCGGGCGCGGGGGCGAATCACGGTGCCGGTCCGGTATTGTTCACGGACATGCGCCAACCAGCCGATTGAGCGTCCGATTGCGAACACTCCGATGGCCTGATCGGCGGACAGCCTAAAAGTGACCGCGAGTGCCGCGAGTCCGAAATCGAGATTGGGGCGGAGACCGAGCACGGCCGCCCCAGCCTCGGCAACTTCAAGGGCCGGGCGCGGGCAGTGGGGCAACGCGGTCAGGATGGCCTGCGCCCTCGGGTCGCCGTCGGGGTACAGCTGGTGGCCGAAGCCGGGTGGATGGTCGCCCTGGCGAAGCCGTTCGGACACAAGCTCCCGGCCGTCGCCGCGCCGCACAGCGTCCAGCAGCATCGCAAGGGTTTTCGGGGTCTGTCCGCCATGTCGGGGGCCGGAGAGGGTGGCGAGCCCGGCGATCAGGGCCGCATAGGGGGAGGCGCCGGTCGAGGCGGCGACCCGGACCGCGAAGGCCGACGCGTTCAGCTCGTGATCCGCACAGCAGATCAGCGCCCGCCGGATCGGATCCGGCGCTGCCGGGACCGCCCAGGCGTCCGCCAGAGCGACGTCTATCGGCGTCTCTTCGTGCACTGATCCACCGCACCAGGTTCCTACCAGGATCGACAGAATGCGGCCCGAGACCGTTTCGATCGCGGCCGGAGTCCGGGCATGAGCGGCGGGATCCGTGCGCTCGGCGATGGCCAGGGCCTCGATTGCACCTGACAGATTTGCCGGGGCCGATCCGGTCGGATCATATGCGGGCAGACGGATCGGTGTCGTGCTGTCCCCGTCGCCCCACAGCAGACCGGCGACGGCTTCCAGCGACGCGACCTCCGCCAGCGACAGCGCGTCGCGGCCGCGATAGTAGAAGCGTCCATCCGCGATCTGGGTGATCGCGCTGTCCAGCACCGGCATGCCGAACGCCAGCGCCGCACGCGCATCTGCCGATTGCGGGTCCGGCTCCCGGGCCAGCCGCAGCCGCGCGATATCGCTTGCGGCGTACAGCCGTTTCCGGGTTCCCGTCTGTGCACGCGAGGTCACCAGACCTCGGCTGACATAGGCGTAGAGGGTCGCGCGCGCGACATTCAACTCTCGGGCGGCTTCAGCGGCGGTCATCCAGGCGCGGTTCGGGTCGGGGTCGGGCATCATGCTGGAACTGTATCAATATTGATCGTGTTGAGTACCGATTTGACGAGCGTTGACAAAGTCGGGCTCGGATCGCCTAAGCTTGCGTCATGAGATCTCCGCTGTCAGACACGCGATATGCCCGCCTGTTCTCCGCACAGGTGATCGCGCTGTTCGGGACCGGACTGACCACCGTGGCGCTCAGCCTGCTGGCCTATGATCTGGCCGGTGGTCAGGCGGGGCTGGTCCTGGGGGCGGCGCTGGCGCTCAAAATGGTGGCCTATGTCGGGATCGCGCCGATCGCCGGCGCGTTCGCCCACCGGCTGCCCCGTCGCGCGCTGCTGGTCGGCATGGATCTTGTGCGCGCCTGCGTCGTGATGGCGATGCCGTTCGTGACCGAAATCTGGCAGATCTTCGCGCTGATCTTCCTGCTCAATGCCTGCGCCGCGGTCTTCACCCCGACGTTCCAGGCGACCATTCCGGATCTGCTGACCGACGAGGCCCAGTATACCCGGGCGCTGTCGCTCTCCCGTCTGGCCTACGATCTCGAAAATCTGCTGAGCCCGATCGCGACGGCGGGGGCCTTGCTGCTGGTCAGCTATGACGGATTGTTCCTGGCCAATGGCTTGGCGTTTCTGCTGTCGGCCGGTCTGGTGCTGTCGGTTGCTCTGCCCAAGCCACGGCCGCCGGAACGGGTCGGCGGATGGCGCGAGACCCTTGGCTTCGGGCTGAAGGTGTATCTCTCGACCCCGCGTCTGCGCGGACTGCTGGCCCTCTCGATGGCGGTGGCGGCCGGCGGGTCGATGGTGATCGTGAACACCGTGGTGATCGTGCGGGACCGGTTCGGCGGCAGCGAGACCGATACGGCGCTGGCTTTTGCGGCGGCAGGCGCCGGCTCCATGCTGGTGGCGTTGGCCTTGCCCCGAATTCTGGAGCGGGTGCGGGACCGTCCGGTGATGCTGGCGGGCGCGGGTGCGCTCGCCGTCGGACTGCTCGCGGCCCCTGTGGCGTTCGGCTTGGCCGGCTTTGGCGGCCTGCTGGTTGTCTGGTTTGTCCTGGGCGCCGGCTCCTCGCTGATCCAGACCCCGTCCGGCCGCCTGTTGCGCCGGTCCGCCCGCGCAGGGGATCGACCGTCGCTGTTCTCGGCGCAGTTCGCCCTGTCCCATGCCTGCTGGTTCTTCGCATACCCGCTCGCGGGCTGGGCGGGTGCTGTCTTGGGACTGGAGGCGACGGCGCTGCTGCTCGCCGTGCTGGTGGGCCTGGGAGCCACCGCGGCCCTGCTGTTATGGCCGGAGGCGGACCCGCTGGTGGTGGTGCATACCCATACCGAGTTCGATCATCATCATATGCACGTGCATGACGCCCATCATCAGCATGAGCATGAGGGCTGGGAGGGTCCGGAGCCGCACAGCCACCCGCACTATCATCCTCCGGTGCGGCACAGCCACGCGTTCATGGTCGACACCCATCATCCGTCCTGGCCGGGGCGCTGACCCTCAGTCCGCTGCATCCGCCAAAGCGTGAAAGGCGGCACCGTTCACCGCATAGGGCAGCCAGGGGCCTTTTTGAACCAGGCCGAGCCGCTCGTAGAAGCCCCGCGCCTGATTGTCGGTCTTCACCTCAAGGCTGACCCGCAGACAACCGTGGTCCCGCGCGATCCTGGCCAGGCCCGCCATCAGGCGCTTGCCCAATCCGGAGCCGCGCAACCCCGCATCGACATAGAGATCCTCGACGAACAGGACCGGCGTGCAGGTCCAGGTCGAGTAGGTGAAGTAGTACAGCGCAAGTCCAACCGGGCCTCCGGTGGCGTTCCGGGCCAGAAGCGCCTGCAGCTTGGCACCCTCATGCAGGCCGTCGCGACGGAGATCGTCGGGCGTCGACGTCACCATATGCGCGGCGTCCTGGGCCTCGGCCAGGGCGACGATCAGGGCGTGAACGGCCTCGGCGTCGTCGAGTGTCGCCTGCTTCACGGAGATGCCGGATGGGTGCGGGGTCGTGTCGGTCATGGGGACAGCGTATGGACGACGGCGGAAAAAAGGGCAAGCGCCGCTTTCATGTGTCGAATCTTATGGTTAAGCTGTCGGTGTTTCCGTTCCTCCTGCCGTTTGGCCATTAACCGATGTCGGATCATCTCGCCGGGCGCGCGTTCCTGGGGGTCAAGAAGCTGGTCAAGAACGACCAGCTGGTGATGAGCTTGTTCGCGCTGCTCGTCGGGTTCGCCGCGTCGGCTGGCGCGGTCGCGTTCCGGGAAGCGATCCATCTGTTCCAGCTTGGTTTCCTAGGCTTTGGCGGCGAGTTGGTGGTCAGTGGCGTCGCGGTGATCCCGGACTGGCGCCTGCTTCTCGCGCCGACCCTGGGCGGTCTGGTGGTCGGACTGCTCGCGAAATGGGTGATGCCTGGCGGGCGTCCCCAAGGTGTGGCCCATGTGATCGAAGCCAGCGCCCTGCGGGCCGGACGGATGTCCGTTCGGCAGGGACTCGGGGCGGCCACGATCAGCGCGATCTCGATCGGCAGCGGTGCCTCGGTCGGCCGGGAAGGGCCCGCCGTCCACCTGGGCGCGGCCCTCGCGAGCTATGTCGGCCGTCTGGTGAACTTCAGCCGCTCGCAATCGCGCACCCTGCTCGGCTGTGGGGTCGCGGCGGCGGTGGCGGCGTCGTTCAATGCGCCGATCGCCGGAGTGTTCTTCGCGCTGGAGGTGGTGATCGGGCATTACGCGCTGTCCGCCTTCGCGCCGATCGTGATCGCCTCGGTCTGCGGCACCATCGTCAGCCGGATGTATTTCGGAGACTTTCCTGCCTTCGTGGTGCCGAGCCATCAGATCACCTCGTTCTGGGAATTTCCGGCTTTCGCCTTGCTTGGGATTGTCTGCGCCTTCGCGGCGATCGCGCTGATGTGGATCGCGGGACGGGTCGAAAAGGGCTCCGTCGTTCTGGGCGACAGGATTCCGCGCTGGCTGCACCCGGCGCTTGCCGGATTTGTCGTCGGAGGCGTGGCGCTTTGGTATCCCGAGATCCTGGGCGTCGGATACGAGGCGATGGATACCGCTCTGAACGGGGCCTACGGCTTCGAGATGCTGGTCACATTGTGCGTGCTGAAGATCGCCATGACCGCCTTGTGCGTGGGGGCAGGGTTCGGTGGTGGGGTGTTTTCTCCGTCGCTGTTCATCGGCGCGATGGTGGGCGGCGCGTTTGGCTGGCTGTCCCGGATCCCGTTCCCTGAGCTGCATTCCGGAGGGGGTGCCTATACCCTGATCGGTATGGGGGCGGTGTCCGGCGCCGTTCTGGGCGCGCCGATCTCGACCATCCTGATCATTTTCGAGCTGACCGGGGATTACCGGCTGACCATCGGGGTGATGATCGGGGTGGTGATGGCGTCGGTCCTGACGCGGGTCCTGTACGGCCACTCGTTCTTCGCCGACCAACTCAAACGGCGGGGGCTGGAACTGCAGGCCGGGCACGATGTGGCGGCGCTGCGCAGCCTGCGGGTGCATGATCTGACCCGCGATGACCATGTCACCGTGCGCCAGGACGCCAATTGCGACGAGATCCGCGATAATCTGAGGCACGCGCCGCAGAATGAGCTGTTCGTGGTGGACGAGAAGGACCGGTTGGTCGGCACCATCACCCTGGCCGATCTGGGCGACGTCGCGTTCGACAAATCCCAGGATCCGGATCACAGCGCCCGCGATCTCGCCCGCCGCAATCCTCCGGTGCTGGCGATGGGCGACGATCTGCAACGCGCGATTCGGATGTTCACCAAGGTCGACGAGGGGCTTCTGGCGGTGGTGGACGACGTCGAGTCCATGAAACTGGTCGCCTGTCTGCACGAACGCGATGTGATGCGCGCCTACAACCAGGCCCTCATCGCTCAGCGCGCCGAAGAACACGGCGAGACGCTTTAACCCGACGGAATTTCAAATTCGCGGTCGGCACGGCGGCACGGCGTGATATATCGGTTGGGTGATGGCAGATCTTTTTTCGACGATGACCGACCCGGCCTTTCTGGCCCCGACCGACCCCGGCGATCTGGGGGCGGATGCGCCGCCCGTGCGCCACGCCGACCCGAACGGCTATCTCGGCAAGCTGAACCCCAGCCAGCGGGAGGCGGTCGAGGCGATGGACGGCCCGCTTCTGGTACTGGCGGGGGCCGGAACCGGGAAGACCCGCGTGCTGACCACCCGGCTGGCGCATCTGCTGGCGATGGGCAAAGCGCGGCCGTGGAACGTGCTGTGCGTCACCTTCACCAACAAGGCCGCCCGCGAGATGAAAGAGCGGGTGGCGGCGATTGTCGGCCCCGCCGCCGAGCAGGTCTGGCTGGGGACCTTCCACGCGATCGCCGCGCGCATCCTGCGCCGCCATGCGGAACTGATCGGCCTCAAGCCGAATTTCACGATTCTCGATACCGACGACCAGCAGCGTCTGCTCAAACAGGTGCTGCAGGCGGAGGAGATCGACGACAAGCGCTGGCCGGCCCGGATGGTGATGGGCGTGATCCAGCGCTGGAAGGATCGGGGGCTGACGCCGGACAAGATCACCACGGCAGAGGCCGGCGATCTGGCGGGCGGCAAGCTGCAGTCGGTCTACAGACTCTACCAGGAGCGTCTGACGACCCTGAACGCCTGCGATTTCGGCGATCTGCTGCTGCACAACCTCACCCTGTTTCAGACCCGCGCCGACATCCTTCAGCAGTACCAGGAGCGGTTTCGCTATGTGCTGGTGGATGAGTATCAGGACACCAATGTCAGCCAGTATCTCTGGCTCCGGCTGTTGGCCCAGTCCCACAAGAACATCTGCTGCGTCGGCGACGACGATCAGTCGATCTATGGCTGGCGCGGGGCCGAGATCGGCAACATCCTGAAGTTCGATACCGATTTTCCGGGAGCCAGGACCGTCCGCCTGGAGCAGAACTACCGCTCCACCTCCCGCATTCTCGACACGGCCGGTGGCCTGATCGCCCACAATGAGGGGCGGCTCGGCAAGACGCTCTGGACCGAGGGGGATGCCGGCGAAAAGCTGACCGTGCGCGGGGTCTGGGACGGCGAGGAAGAAGCACGCGTCCTTTGCGATCAGGTCGAGGCCTATCAGCGTCGCGGCATCGCACTTGACGAGATGGCGGTTCTGGTGCGGGCCGGGTTCCAGACCCGTGAGTTCGAGGAACGGCTGATCACCCTCGGGGTGCCCTATAGGGTGGTCGGCGGCGCGCGGTTCTACGAACGGATGGAGATCCGGGACGCGGTCGCCTATCTGCGCCTGATCAACCAGCCGGACGACGATCTGGCGTTCGAGCGGATCATCAACAAACCCGCCCGCGGCATCGGCAAGACCACCTTGCAGGAAGTCCACCATCTCGCCCGCAACGCCCAGATCCCGCTCAGCACGGCGGCGGCCCGGCTGCTGGAGACCGATGAGCTGAAACCGGCGGCGAAACGGTCGCTCGGCGCGATCATGGAGGCCTTCGACCGCTGGCGTCTGGCGCTGACCACCGAATATCACGCCGATGTCTGCCGCATGGTATTGGACGAGAGCGGCTATACCGGCATGCTTCAGAAGGACAAATCGCCGGAAGCGCCGGGCCGGCTGGAGAACCTGAAGGAGCTGTCGAGCGCGATCGAGGAATTCGAGAACCTCGGCGGGTTCCTTGAGCACATCAGCCTCGTGATGGACAACACGGATAATGCCGCCGGCCCGCAGATCAGTCTGATGACCCTGCATGCCGCAAAAGGGCTGGAGTTCGATCTGGTGTTCCTGCCGGGCTGGGAGGAAGGCCTGTTCCCGAACCAGCGGGCGCTGGACGAGAACGGGGCTGCCGGTCTGGAGGAGGAGCGGCGGCTGGCCTATGTCGGCCTGACCCGCGCGCGTAAGCTGGTGGAGATTTTCTTCGCGGCGAACAGGCGGATTCACGGGCTCTGGCAAAGCTCGATCCCCTCCCGGTTTCTGTCCGAGCTGCCGAGCGAGCATATCGAGACCATCAGCGACAGCGGGCTGTATGGCTCTGGCGTCCACGGCGGGGCCTATGGTCGGAATCCGGGGTTCGGCGGCGGCGAGACCATGGACCGGGCGCCCAAATTCGAATCCGCCGAGCGGATGGCGGGGCCGATCGAAGGCCGAGGCCCCGGCTATATGCGACGTGGCGGGGGAGCTGTCCGGACCCGGGCGCCGGTGATCGATGGTGAGGGCTATACCGTCAAGCGCGACGCCCCCTCGAAGTTTGCGGTCGGCGACCGGGTCTTCCACCAGAAGTTCGGCACCGGCACGGTCACCTCCAAGGACGGCGACAAGCTGGAGATCGACTTCGACCACGCCGGGACCAAGCGGGTGATCGAACAATTCGTGACTGAAACCTGATATTACGATTTCCATGAGGACCAAGTGACCGAACCCCTGTGGCGCATCGCGCTGACCGTGCCGGCCCGAGCGGCGGATGCCGTGGCGAACGCTCTTGAGCCTTTTGTTTCTGCGGTGACCGCCCTTGAAGAGCCGTCCGGCGAGACCTGGTCGATCGAGGGGTTGAGCGAGGGCGAGCCGGAGCGCCCGTCCATAATCGCGGCCCTTTCCTTGGCGGCGGCCACGGTCGGCACGCCGCCACCGGACACGGTGATCGAGCCGCTGCCGGATGTGGACTGGCTGTCGCTCAACCGGCAGAGCTTTCCGCCGATCCGGGAAGGCCGGGTCTGGGTCCATGGCAGCCATGTGGAGGAACCGGCCCCGCCCGCCAGCATCCCGCTGCTGGTCGAGGCGGCGCGCGCTTTTGGCTCCGGCAGTCATGCGACGACGGCGCTGTGCCTGCGGGCGATCCAGGACATCCTGAAGGCGCGGCGGATTGGGGTGGCTTTGGATCTGGGCTGTGGGTCCGGGATCCTGGCGATGGCGCTGGCCAAGCTGTCGCCCAAGACCCGCACGATTGCGGTCGATATCGATCCGATCTCGGTCGCCACCGCCGAAGAGAACACGCGGCTGAACGGGGTGGCGGACCGGGTGCGCACCGGCGTGTCGATGGGCTGGCGATCGCCCCTGGTTCAGCGCGCCGCCCCTTATGATCTGGTGCTGGCCAATATCCTGGCGCGGCCGCTGTGCCAGATGGCCCCCGATCTCGCGGCTGGTCTGGCGCCGGGCGGTATCGCGATCCTGTCGGGTCTGATGAACGACCAGGAAGCCAAAGTCCTCGCCGCCCACAAATCCCAAGGCCTCACCCTGCGCCGACGCTATCGGCGGGACGGGTGGAGTGCGGTGGTTTTGGCGCGTTGAGAATGGCCTTGAGAGGCAGGTGCCAGCCGGCTAGACCCTGAAGACACGCCGGGTGACTCGTGCGATCAGATTGGCCGCACGGCGTTTGAGGATATCGGGTTGGGTCCAGACCGAGGGCCGGCCGTCGTGGCGCGCTCGGTCCAGGCTTGGGAACCGGGTTCCCGGGCTATCGCCGTCGTTCCAAGGTTTCAACAGGATGGAAAACTCGGTGTCCCGATAATCCGTCGGCCAAATACCGGCAACGCGAAACGGGAACAGGTCCAGATTCGCTGCCTGCCGGAACAGGTCAACCAGGGACCAGGGGCTGAACACACTGCAATGGGCATCGATGTACTGGCCCTTGGCGGCGCGTGTCGCGATTGGAAGTGCGGTCTTCGGGCCGTGGCCGTCCATGACCGGTACCGATCCGGGCTCGAAGCTGCCGACCCAGACATTGCGGCCTTCGGGGTCAACCGGCAGCGCGAAATTGTCGAACACACTCCTGACGCTCGGATGGCGGCGCTGCAGAAGATAGGATTCGATCCATTCCGACAGGGTCGTGTCCGGCCGCATCATGTCGAAGGAATACCGGCGATCCGGCACAACCAGATAGACCCCGCCGTCGGGATTCAGAAGCCGCGAGATTTGCGTCAACCACCCGAGCGGATCCGGCAGATGCTCGAACATGTGGGAGCCGATGACCAGGTCGAACCGGCTGCCGGTTTCCAGGATCGGCGTCAGGTCGTTGTCCCGGATTACGAAATCGATCTCGGGCACCCGGGACAGGTCGACCGCCGTGTCGATCATGTACTTGTCCCGCAACTCATCGGTCGACAGATGATCGAGATACTGCACGACATGGGTCCCGCTTCTGACCAATGGGCGGTCCAAGGGGCCGGCTTCCAGGATGCGTCGAGGGGGTCCGCTTAACAGATCCGCGATCGGTGCAAGCCTGTCCATATGTCCGCACCCGCTGTCATGAAGCCGGGCGGAGTATACCGTTTGCGAGTGGCTTTTCCAGGCCGGCCTCGGAGGGATTCAAGCCCCTCCGGGGCCGGACCGAAAGTCTTAGGCAACCCGTTGGCCGCTGCGGCTGGTCGGGTCGTTGGCGGCGGCGGCACCGGGGACGATGTCGCTGAGCGGGACCGAATGGGTCGACGGGCGCCGCGGCCACATGGCCGGTCCGGAGCCGAACTCTTCGATCATCTCACGCCGGCGCAGAGTGCCAGAGGCAAGCGCGGCGCGGTCGATGCCGATATCCGCCAGCATGTGCGCGTCGAGCGAGCGCACTTCGGCGATCACGCGGCGTGCGGCGAAGTGTGCCGCCATCGGTTGCAGCAGGGTGCGGTAGACGGCCTTGAAGCCGCGTGCGATCTGCTCGGCGACATATGCGTCGCGAGCCCGGCGAGCGTTGATATACAGGTCGGTCGTGTCGGGGATGCCGGCGTCCCAGCGCGTGCTCGCGTCTTGGTTCCGTGCCATGAGGTATTCTCCATTCATCATCATGTTCAGCCGCGGGCGGGGCTGTTCAGCCGGGTCCGCGAGGGGGATACGAGCGGTGTGCTCATTCTATGAACCGGAAGATGGGCGCTTTAAACGCGAAAGATAATTGCTTGTATTGCGGCGCAGCAATGTTCTGGGCGCATGGCTGGCTATGCGTTTCATTGGCCGCCAGGTTCAACCGTCTTTGATCAGGTCCAGCCAGGCCTCTTCCGAGAGAATTGTGACGCCCAGGGCTTCGGCCTTGGCGACCTTCGAGCCGGCATCTGCCCCGACGATCACGTAATCGGTTTTCTTGGAGACTGAACCTGCGACCTTGGCGCCGAGGGACTCGGCCTTGGCCTTGGCCTCGTTCCGCCCCACGGTGGTCAGCGTGCCGGTGAACACCACGGTCTTGCCCGCGACCGGGGAGCCCTCGGTGGTGGGGGCCTCGAAGGCCTGGATGTCGAGTTCCCGGGTGAGATCGTCGAGAACGGCGCGGTTGTGGTCCTCATGGAAGAAATCGATCAGATCTTTGGCAACCGAACTTCCGATCTGGTCGATGTTGATCAGATCGGCCGTCGCATCGCTGTCGGGATCGCGGGCGGTGTCCAGTGCGGCGCGCAGCGCCTCAAGCGTCCCGTAATTCGCCGCGAGCAGGCGGGCCGTGGCCTGTCCGACCTGGCGGATGCCGAGTGCGAAGATGAACCGGTCGAGCCCGATCGTGCGGCGCGCTTCGATGGCGGCGAGCAGATTGTCGGTCGATTTCTCCTTGGTGCCCTTCTCCCCCAGCAGTTTCTCGCGATGCTCGGAAAGCCGGAAGATATCGCCGGGGCTTTTGACCAGCCCGTCCTCCCAGAACGCCTCGACCTGTTTTGTGCCGAAACCTTCGATGTCGAACGCATTACGAGAGACGAAATGTTTCAGCCGTTCGACCGCCTGGGCCGGGCAGATCAGCCCACCGGTGCAGCGCCGGATCGCCTCGCCCTCCGGCCGTAGCGCGTCGGAGTCGCAGCGCGGGCATTTGGTCGGCATCTCGAAGGGCACCGAGTCCGCCGGACGCTTCTCGGTCACCACGCGGACGATTTGAGGAATCACGTCGCCCGCCCGCTGGATGATCACCCGATCCCCCACTCGGGCATCCTTGCGGGCGATTTCGTCTTCGTTGTGCAGTGTGGCGTTCGACACGGTGACGCCGCCGACTTTAACGGGTGTCAGGCGTGCGACCGGGGTCAGGGCGCCGGTGCGGCCGACCTGGATGTCGATCGCCTTCAAAGTGGTTTCGGCTTGTTCCGCCTTGAACTTGTGTGCCGTCGCCCAGCGCGGCGCGCGGCTGACCATGCCCAGGCGCTGCTGATAGTCGAAGCGGTTGACCTTGTAGACCACCCCGTCGATGTCATAGGGCAGATCCGCCCGGTCGGCGCCGACCTGGGCATAGACCGCCAGCGCGTCCTCGACCGAGGTGCAGAGCTTTGACAGCGGGTTGGTGGTGAACCCCCACCGCTCGATCTGCTCCAGAAACGCCCACTGGCTGTCGGCGAAATCGTCCGAGATCTCGCCCCAGGAATAGGCGAAGAATTTGAGCGGGCGGCTGCGGGTGATCTCCACGTCGAGCTGACGGAGGGAGCCGGCCGCCGCATTGCGGGGGTTGGCGAACAGCTTGCCGCCGCTCTCGGCCTGGCGCTCGTTCATCGCAAGGAAATCGTCCTTGCGCATGTAGACCTCGCCCCGGATCTCCAGGATCTCCGGCACACCGTCCGGCAAGGTGGTCGGGATGTCGTCGATGGTGCGCAGGTTGCGGGTGATGTCCTCACCTTCGGTGCCGTCGCCCCGCGTGGCGCCCACCACCAGCTTGCCGTGCTCATATCGGAGGGAGGCGGACAGACCGTCGATCTTCGGCTCGGCGACCAGTTCCAACGGATCGTCCGCTCCAAGGCTCAGGAACCGCCGGACCCGCTTGTCGAATTCGCGCACGTCGTCATCGTCGAACGCATTCGACAAGGACAGCATCGGGCGGGCGTGGCGGACCTTCGCAAAGCCTTCGGCGGGTGCAAACCCGACCTGGGTCTCCGGGCCGTTCTCCGGTCGCATCTGGGGGAACCGCTCGGCGAGTGCCTCGTACCGTCGGCGCAAGGCATCATATTCCGCGTCGGTCAGCTCCGGCGCGTCGTCCTGATGGTATTTGCGGTCGGCTTCGGCAATCGCATCGGCCAGACGTTGCATCTCGCCCTCAGCGTCGAACACGGTGACCTTCTCGACGGGAAGCTCGGCGGTAGGGGGAGGGCTCATGATCGGCGCCTATCGGGATTGCATCAACAGACTGTCGGCGGCGGCCCGCGCCTCGGCGGTGACGGCGGCGCCGGACAGCATGCGGGCGATTTCCTCGCGCCGCTCGGCCTCATCGAGCCCGACGACGGTGGTGGTGGTCGATTTGCTGTCCGCCCGTTTCTCAACCCGCCAATGATGGGCCCCTTGGGCCGCGACCTGTGGAGAATGGGTGACGACCAGTACCTGAAGCCGGTCGGACAACCGGGCAAGGCGATCGCCCACCGCCGCTGCCACCGCACCGCCGACACCGCTGTCCACCTCGTCGAATACCAGGGTCGGGACCGGATGCACCTCGGCCAGCGTGACCTTGAGGGCCAGCAGGAATCGCGACAGCTCGCCTCCGGATGCGATCTTTGACAGGGGCCCGGAGGCGGCACCGGGATTGGTCGCGACTTGAAAGGCGACCCCGTCCATGCCGGACGGCCCCCATTTACTCTCGTCGAGGACCGCGATCGCGGTTTCGAACCGGGCTTTGTCGAGTTTCAGTGGCGGCAGTTCCTTGGTGATCGCCGCGTCCAAACGCTTTGCGGCCTTCTGGCGGGCGTCCGATAGGGCTTTCGCAGCCGTCTCGTAGGCGCTGCGGGCTTCCCGCTCCTTGGCTGCCAATTGGGCGAGCCCACCACCCTGCTCATCGAGGGAGGAGAGCCGGTCGACCATCTCCCGGTGCAGGACCGGCAGGGAGTCCGGCTCGACCCCATGCTTGCGGGCGAGGTCGCGAATGGCATGCAGGCGATCCTCGATGTCCTGCAGGCGTGCGCCGTCGGCTTCGATGTCGGCTGCTGCGGACTGGATCTCGGCAAGCCCGTCCTGGATTTCGGCGGCCCCCCGTTCCAAAGCCGCGACCGCCAGGTCCAAGCGGCCCCCGGCCTTTGCGGAAATTCGTTCGATCGCCCGCAAGGCGGCTCCGACCGACGCCTCGGCTCCGGTTTCGGATGCCAGGGACTCGGCGGCTGCGTTCATCGCCTGCACCACCGCTTCGGCATTGGCGAGCACGCTGCGGGTTTCGCTCAGCTCAGTTTCTTCACCGGGCTGTGGAGACAGCGAGTCCAATTCCTGAACCGCGTGGCGCAGAAACGCCTCGTCCGTCCGTGCCCGCTCCACCTGGGCTCGGGCATCGGCGTGGGCTTTCGCCGCCTCCCGCCAGCCGCTCCAGGCGGTTGCGACCTCGGACGCCGTCTTCGCGAGCCCGCCGAACCCGTCCAAGGTTTCCCGATGGGTGCCGGGGTCCATCAGGCCGCGCTGGTCGAACTGGCCCTGAATCTCGACCAGGGTGTCGCCCAAGCGGCGCAGCATCCCGACGCTCGTCGGCTGATCGTTCACATAGCCGCGCGAACGGCCGTCCGCTGTCACCACCCGGCGCAGGATCAGCGGCCCGTCGCGGGGGTCCAGGTCGGCCTCGGCGAGGATGTCGTCGATAGGGTGCTGGGTGGGGAGGTCGAATTCCGCAGTCACGCTTGCCTGGTCACGTCCATTGCGGACCAGCCCGGATTCGGAACGGGCACCGAGGGCGAGCCCTAAGGCGTCCAGCAGGATCGATTTTCCGGCGCCGGTTTCCCCGGTCAGTACCGAAAGACCTGACCGGAAGCTCAGATCGAGCCGATCGATCAGAACCACGTCCCTGATCGCAAGAGCGCTCAACATTTCCGTTCAGAACGGCCAGAGATCGATGCCGAGAATGCCGCCATCGGTTTTTTCTTCCCGGCTTTGCCCCTCCTGCACCAGGACATAGGCGTCCTGATACCATTCGGATCCCGGATAATTGTACCCAAGCACCGCCGCCGTCCGCTCCGCCTCCTGGTCCAATCCGAGAGCAGAATAAGATTCGGTCAGACGCAAAAGCGCCTCGGGGACCTGGTCGGTGGTATCGAACTTCTCGACCACGGCCTTGAACCGGTTGATCGCCGCAAGGTACTGGCCGCGGCTCATATACCAACGGCCGATCGACATTTCCTTGCCGGCCAGGTGATTCCGGGCGAGATCGATCTTCAGCTTGGCGTCTCGAGAGTATTTCGAGTTGGGGAACCGGAGCACGACTTCCTGGAAGGCCTCCAGGGAGTCCCTGGTCAGCTGCTGGTCACGCCCGACATCGACGATCCGCTCATAGTAGCTCAACCCCTTGAGGTAGTAGGCATAATCCACGTTCGGATTCGAGGGATTGAGCTGGATGAAACGATCGAGCGCGCTGATCGCATTGTCATACTGGTTGGTCTGATACAGCGAATAGGCCGCCATCAGCTGGGCCTGGGTGGCCCAGACCGAATAGGGGTGCTGGCGTTCCACCTCGTCGAACAGCGGGGCGGCGGCCTTGTAGTCGCCGTCCAGAGCCGCGCTGTAGGCCTCGTTATAGATTTCTTCGACCGGGCGCTCGACATAGGGCTCCACCTCCTCGTCCGTGCCGCAGGCCGACAGCGTGGCGAGCAACCCGGCGAAAAGGCTCGCCTTCAGGGTCCATCGGCTGAGCGTTCGAGGTGTCATCTGGTCGCACACATCCGGGTCGTGCCCGCTTCGCCGCCTGTGAGTGGCCGACATGTCACGGGTCATTCAGGTGGGCGAAAGATAAGCGCCCAGCCCCTCAGAGGGAAGACCCTCCGGCACTCTCATATCTGTCCGAGCCGGATTAGATATACTTTCGGTCACCTCCAAGTGATTTGGAAACCGATGCCGGTGGGATTAGGTCTAAGAGAACAGAACCGCAGAGGGAGCGTTGTCATGTTGATCAAGCGTTGGAAGGGCTGGGAAATTCCAGAGCGGGAGGTGACCCCCCACAGCGTCTACATGAACCGTCGGAGCTTCATGCGCGCGCTCGCTGCGGGGCCGATTCTCGCGTCGACCGGTGGGTTGGCCGCGTGCGGAGACGAAAGCCAGGCGCAGGACAGCAAGGCGGTCGAGCAGATCGCAAAGGCTCCGGTCGACGATCCGTCGGCGATCTACTACCCGGCGTCTCGTAACGAGATCTATAAGGTGGATCGGCCGGTCACGTCTGAAGAAGACGCGACCACGTACAATAACTTCTACGAATTCGGCTCCCACAAGAACATCTGGCAGGCGGCCCAGGATCTCCCGATTCGGCCGTGGACCGTCACGATCGACGGAATGGTCGAGGAAACCAAGACCGTCGATATCGACGCCCTGTTCAAGGCGATGCAGCCATTCGAAGAGCGGGTCTATCGCCACCGCTGTGTCGAGGCCTGGTCGATGACGGTTCCGTGGACCGGCTTTCCGCTGCGCAAGCTGGTCGAGTTCGCCAAGCCTCTGTCCTCCGCGAAATACATCAAGATGCAGACCTTCCAGAATCCCGATATCGCGCCGGGTCAGCGTCAGTTCTGGTATCCGTGGCCCTATATCGAGGGTTTGACCATGGCGGAGGCCACCAACGATCTG
>CALAHL010000451.1 GCA_937891725.1 uncultured Rhodospirillaceae bacterium
TCTGCGGAAACTGTGCCGCAGCATCGTGGTCGTCTCGACCGGCCGCAACGGGCCGGGTGCGACGAACCTAAGAGGGCTGATCGCCACTTGCCGCTGCGCCGCCGCAAGTCTGCTCCGAGCCCCTTCCACGAGATTCATCCGCCCTAAGCTAAACGCGCAATGATGCTGCAGACTTGCAGCAAGTTGTCCTGATCTTGTCGCTGGCGCTTGTCGCAGCTGTCATCGCAGACGGGTGGTTGGCTGAACATGGTGGGGTCGCTGCCTGACGCTTAGCACGCTGGGCAGCGGCAGGGTCCTGTCTTGGAAACCTACGCGGAGATGACGACGACCTCATGCGGCTCATAGATCATCCTGACCGTCGTGTCGGTCGTCTCGAGGAGGTTGTCGAACCCGGTGAAAATGCTCTGATGCGGAACGCTTACGCGCTCCGGCTTGGCAATCTCCATCCAACGCTTGAGCCCCGCCAGCGGCTGCTCCGGATCGAAGAAGGTCTCGTCGCGCGTGAACTCGTCGATCCGCCTCCATAGCTTGGGGAAGATCGGTGCCATTGTTGCTGGGCCACCGTCCCATTCAACCCCCGATGAGGTCCGATCCGCTTCCCAGACTCCCTTCCGGGCCTCCTTTGCCTCCAGTGTCACCTCTGTCAGCCTTTGCCTCAGGTCATCGAACAGCGTGTCGTAAAATAGCGGGTAGGCATGGCCGCGCGCGAGCTGCAGGACATTGATGCTGTCCATGATGTCGTCCGGCTCGAGGTATTTTTCGTCCCCGGTCTTTCCTGGTGCCTCTCCGGCGAACACGAAGGCGATGGGTCGCCCGTGCGGTCCGAGCTGGTTCGAGTAAATATATCCCGGTGCGTTCGTCGTTCCGCCCGCGGTGCCTGCGAGTTCTAGGTTGGATGCCGTTGCGTCTGAGGAGAAGGGCTTAATCGCCGCCTTCTCAAGCGTGTCGATCCCCTCGTAGCGCAGCTGGATCGACCCGTTTTTCGGGTTGATCTTGGGCGGCGAGCCCCGCCTGCGGAGGCGGAAGATTGGTTCCGGATCGTTGGGGATGAAACGCAACGAGTCGCCATCCGGGAAGCCAAGTCCCGGAGCAAATGAGCCGGCAATGAGTGTGAAGGGCATCGGATCGTCTCCATATTATAGAAAGAGGTGAAAATCTTGAACTCCTGCGAGTGGAAGATAGGCGATCCCATGAGCAAGTCCACGAGCATGATCTTCCGCCACATATTTGGGGCAGACGACGGCGGCTCGGCATGCAAAGCAGCAGTAGAGTTCGCTCGTGAACTGTGACGGGATTGGCTTCGCTGTCGGCTTCAGCGATGATATGCGGCCGCACAGTTGCTGCTCAAGCCCCTTTCGGCGGCCGACCGTTCCGGGTCCTTCTTTCACGTTCGTCAGAATGCAGCGAACGGCCACTCCCGCGATCAGCCACAAAAGCACCTTAACCTGATGGACTCTGCCCCTTGGTTCCGTCTTGACCAATAACCTGCGGCGGCGAGTTGGGGGCTGGAAGGGACAGAAACGACCTTATCTTTATCTTGCAGACAACTTTTGGCTTGGTGTTTTTGTCCAAAGCGGTCTTTCGTTCGCCGCGCACTTAAGGTCCGCTTAGGGCCGCCTTCGCCGCCGCCTTCAGTCCCGCGGGGTCACGTCACGCATCCCCTTTTGCAGCAGCAGCGCCACCTGGTCGGCCGTGAACTTGAACCCCTGCCCATCCGGGATGCGTTCTGCTGAAATCGGATACTTCGGCCTCCTGGGGTCGATGCCGACAATCCGGAAGGTCTCGCGGCCTGTGCTGAACTGGCGACCGTAGTCGGCTACGGACAGGCCGAAGGCTTCCGCCAACGCTTCGAAACGCAGCCGTTCTGGATCGAGCGCGGTGCCGTCAGGAAGCAGAATCGACACGCGAAACGCCAGATCGAAGCCCCACCGCAGATCGACAGCCGCGATCTCCTTGGCCTCGACCACCAGGCCATGGCGCGCGGCCACATCCTGGCACGCCTTCAGCATCTCCTGCGACAGGCGCTGGCAGAGTATGGGCGTCAGGTTTCTGGGTGGCTTGGCGTTCGGCATGGTGTTGGACTCAGGGCTTTGGAAACGGGCTGCGTTCCACAACTCATATTGCACGCGCTGGTCGGCTTCAAATCTGCGATTGGTCGAATCCGCTGCCAGTATCCATTATCAGGGCGCAGTTAACGATCAGGAACACTGATCGTTTTACAACAGTCGCTCCCTGACCGTCTCGGGCTGCGCTGGGCTTACCTACCTAACTCATTGATCTCGTTATCCGGAATTGCCACTCCCGCCCCAATTCCACCTTCCGCCTGTATTCCGGTCCCTGCCTCGTGCTCCGACTTGATTGTGGCGCGGGTCTACGCCTGTGTCGTCGGGCAAGGAGGCGGGATGGATGGTCAAGAGACTGAAACTGAATGAGAAAACCCTGCGTGACGCGGAGCCGAAGCCCGGCGTCAGCTATCAGATCTTCGACACGGAAGTGATCGGCTTTGCCGCCCGGGTGCAGGCTTCGGGCGCGCGGACCTTCACCATCGACTACCGGCATGCCGGGCGGCAGCGGCGGATGACCATCGGGCGCTGGCCGGAGTGGAGCGTCACGGCCGCGCGCGAACGCGCCAAGGAACTGCGCCGCGCCATCGACGAGGGACAGGATCCTCTGGCGGCGCGCGACGAGTGGCGCGGGGCCCCGCGTGTCACGGACATGATCGACCGCTACATCGCCGAGCATCTGCCGAAACTGGCCAAGACCAACGCGGGCGACCAGGTCTCGATGCTGAAGAAGATGGTCGAACCGGCATGGGGGAACCGGCTGGTGACGGAGATCACCAAGTCCGACGTCGCGAAGTTCCTCGATTTCGTGGCCGAGGGGCGGCCCCGCCCCTGCAAGGCGAAGCCCAACAACCGGGCCCGCAAGCTGCAGGGTCACAAGCCCACCCCGATCCGGGCCAACCGCATGGGCGAAGTGCTGCGCAAGATGTTCACGCTGGCGATGGAATGGGACTGGCGGACGGACAACCCGGCGCAGGGGTTCCATCGGCGCATCGAACACGCCCGCGAGCGTTTCCTGTCGCCAGAAGAGCTGACCCGGCTGGCGGCCGTGCTGGATGCGGCCGAGGATCAGCGCGCCGCGGCCATCATCCGCATGTGCATGTTGACCGGCGCTCGGGTGGGCGAGGTCCGGACGGCGCGGTTCGAACAGTTCAACCTCGACTATGCCATCTGGTCGAAACCCGCCTCGACCACCAAGCAGCGCAAGATCCATCGCGTCCCGATTTCACAGGACGTCGCGGCCATCGTGCGGCTGCGCCAGCAGGTGGTGCCACGCGGGAACCCGTGGCTGTTCCCCGGCGATACGGTCGGCCAGCCCGTGCGGGAAATCCGCCGCTTCTGGGCTAAGGTGCAGAAGGACGCCGGGCTGGCCGACGTCCGCATCCATGACCTGCGCCACACCTTCGCCTCGCTCTTGGTCAGCGGCG
>CALAHL010000452.1 GCA_937891725.1 uncultured Rhodospirillaceae bacterium
GCAGAGATGCCGCTCCTGCTGCGCGTTCGAGAGTAAAGGTGGTCGGAACACCGCAGCGCATTCGCCACCGGACCGTCTTACGCTGTCGTAGGCAATTCCGTTGGACCCGCTCTGTTTGAGATCCCTAGAAAGATGCTGTGCGGCCGCATAGTTTGTCGCGTGGTAGACAAGAGGATGTGCTTCTCGCTGCCCCCTCAGATCGTGCAGATCTCCAACGAGGTCGACCACGTAGACCCGCATATCGAGATCCATACGCTCCTGACCGGTCGCCCGCATGAAACGCTCGCGATGATATTTCGTCTCGGCGATGGCCGTTTCTACATCATATGCAGCATAGTAGACGCCATAGGTACCGTCCGTGAACCGGCTTCCCTCTGGGTTCAGGTGAGTGAACGCCGACATGATGATGCTGGACCCGGGCCCGCTGACACGGTCCTCAGGAGGCACCATAGAGATGTCGCCAACCTCGTTCCGCAGGCGTGGATTAGTTATCGCCTCTAGCTCGAAGATGGCATCTAGATCATCGGGTTCCGTTACGCGCTCGAACAACGAGATCGGCGGAAAACGGCTGGGAATGATGCGCCAAGACGGCTTCCATTCGATCCTCGAAACCGGAGGCGTCACGCCCAACCGCCCCGCTGGGCATCGAGATACTGGCGCACAACGAAGAGGTCTGCGACCTGCCCTGAGAGCATGCGGGATAGAGCAGATGTGCCTCTGAATAGCGGACTGGCGTTCGGTCTCTTAATCCACTCGTCGGCTGCAGCCTCTTTTGGGATGAGAATCTGAAGGGCCTTGTAGATGCCGACGATGTACGAGATCCGTTCCAGGGTGTCCTTTGGTAGCGTGGTGTCTGTATCACGCTTCCAGTTGTAGAAGGTTGACCGTGTGCTGAGCCCGAGCAGCATCATCTGCTCGTCTGCCGATAGCTTCCAGAGATCGGCAATCTGGAAGAACGTTCGCAGAGCGGGGCCGGAAAGATCTTTACGGCTCTTCGCTGAAGCGATGCGTGATTGCGGTAACATTAGATTGCTCCACTTTCCGACAATACAAGAGATATAGTCTAAATGTGGACTTTTATCAAGCGACCACAGCACAGACCGTGCGCCTGGTACTGAAGTCCCGAGCTGAAACACTGGTGGAAGACACCGGTGACGGCGCTGCGGTATGTCGATGGGACGCGGAATGCCGGTCGGAGTGCGTCGGCACGGGTGATAAACTTGGGCCAATCAAGGTCCAGCCGGGGTGCTCGGTGCTTCCGCCCGGGCTGGCGACGCAACAGACCTTTCAACCCGGTAGCGCGTTCCCTCGATCTTTCCGAGGAGGCGCCGGGTTCTGCTCTCATCAGCACCGGACGCCTCGATCATTTCCGGATAGTCCTCGGTGACCTGGAGCACGTGATCCACGTTTCTGCGGGCCTGCGGGCTTGAGATCCGAAAGGCCCGGCCAAGCTCCAGGAGCGCGTCGCCGATCTTCGGAGACTCATCCTGGCGCGACGTCACCAACCCTCCGAAAGAGACCACCGAGACACAGGACAGGCTCTGATATCCCTTTGTCGGTGCGGGATCGTAGACCGGCGACAGACCCCCCTCCGATCGCCTGCCGAGGAAGGAGAAGTTCATCAGATGCATGTCCGAGATCCCCATCAGAACGTTGGCAGCAATTCGGGTATAGAGCTTACGCGTATCCAACTTGGGGTCCGCGCTTAGACCGAGCTCCGGATTGAAGATGGCCTTCGCCAGGATCTCAAAGTTGGGCCACGTCGACTCTTCCGACCAGGCGCGACTGACACCACTGCCTGTTGCCGTGAACAGGACGGAGAAGGCCGACTCCATCGGCACCGGCAGGCCACCGACCCGATCAAACCGGCGGGTTGCCAGTAGAACGGCATCGTCCGTGGCTTTTAACCATCGTGGCGGCACATCGGTCTCGAGACGGTCGTAGATCCGGTAGGCCACGTTTTCGAAACGCAGAATGTCGGGGTAGTTTTCGCCCTGGAATTTGACAAGCGCATCGACCGGATCGTCTGTGCCTGAGGGACAGATCGGGATGAGAACTTTCGGCATCGCACCGCCGGATGTCGGGTGGATCTCCATCGCGTCGATGACTTCATCCAATGTCGGGGCGTCGATATCGCCCTGGAGCGACGCGGCTGCGAGGCGCCAGAGCGACCCTTCCTCCAGAGTGAAGGGCGAGCCTGACTGACAGCCCGAGGCGTACCAGGCGCGGGCCGACGAGTTGTCCTCAAAGACGTCCAGATGGCCGATCCCGTTCCGGCCGCCGAGCAGGAGCAGGTTCCATTCCAGATCAGGACCCTTCGCGATCGAGACCCCGTTGCGCTCAAGAACCCGAAGTAGGATGCGCCGCTGCAGACCGCTGACCTGATCCGGCGGCACCAGGGCCTGCAGCATTGGCGGAAGCGGGTTATCGTCAGTGGACGGCCAGGTGATTGTCTCGCCGGCCAATGCTCGGGTGTCATGCACCATGCTGAGCCCAGGGAGATCACCGGCGTCTCTCGCGTAGCTGAACCGTACCTGATTGCCGGCCAGGACGAGCTTACCCAAATGACGCGGCTCGCCCGTGGCCCGTGTCCAGATTTCAGCGGTGCGATCCATCTCAGGGCTTCCACTTGGAAATGTCGAGCAAAGTCCCCTCGATGGCAGACCTCGCGTGATCGTTCTTCGGCGACAGTGTCAGGGTCAACCCGACGACTTCTGCCAAGGTCTGAATCGTGTCGACCCGGGCGCCGTGCTGTTTGCCGAGCCGGGACAGAGAACTTTTCGTGATACCGGCGCGCCGCGCGAGCTCGGTGTCGGTCATGCCGAGTTCGCGCGCTCGGGCTTTAATCGTTTGAACGAGGTGTGTGAGCACGATCTGTTTCCAAAACTGATAACCGAAAGGGAATTATAGAGAAAGTTATCATAAAACGCAACAAAGAGCCTCGTTTCTGGTTCTGTCCAAGGCGACCGGGGGTGATGTGAGGGCGCTTCTGCAGGCCGGGCGCTGGAAGACGCTGGCCACGGCGCTGCGGTATGTCGACGGGACGCGAAGCGCCGATTGGAGGGCGTCGGCGCGGTTGATGGAGGAGGGTGAATTCTAGTCCTCCTCGCTCCCCTGGACATCTTTTGACGCATCAAACAGATAAAGAAGATCAGGATACATCGCACCACATGGATCGGTGCCGAGTTGGTGATTTGTTATCCGGCTACAACCGTCCGCGATGAGCAATCGAAGATCAGAAAGGGCAATGTCCGCACCATACCGCTCGATGAGCTTCTTCTTGGTATACCGGCCCCGTCGATCGCACTTGCGGCAGGAGACGTTGATGGTCTGGAGAGGGTAGTCGTTGAGTTTCATTGTTAGATCTGATCGAAGAAGCGTTACCGCATATGGATCTCATT
>CALAHL010000453.1 GCA_937891725.1 uncultured Rhodospirillaceae bacterium
GTCGCCGTTTGACATGGTCTGAATGTTGTCGACGTATTCCGCCGCCAGCTTGCCCGATGGGGTCTCCGGCGCGTAGTGGGTCTGGATCCGCAGGGTTGTGGTCTCTGCCATAGCCGCGCCTGCGACGCCAGCAGAGAGAAGTGCCGCCGATAGGGCAGGCACCAATCTTTTGAGTACCGTCATGTATTCCTCCCAATTGCGTGCCGGTAAATCCGACCTCTCATTCCGTTCGTCATTGCGCGAACGAATGTTTCAATCAGCGCAGCCCTTAGGGTTCCGCACCGACGGGAGTGAGGGTGGCGTAAATATTCGATTGTTGCAATCTATCGTGAGAGTCGGCCTGCCGGTTTCAGGTTTTCCGTTTCGGATCACCGAAGGCCGGGTCTGTCCGGAGCCAGGTCTGACGGGGTCACCTTGATGTCGGCAGGAATGCCGGCTCCTTTGATGAGGCTTGCCGCCAGGCGACCCATGCCGGGGGCGGTCTGAATGCCATAGCCGCCCTGGCCGGCGAGCCAGAAGAACCCCTCGGCCTTCGGATCGAAACCCGCCACTGGAGACTTATCGGCAACGAAACTCCGCAAACCGGCCCATGTCGAGGCAAAACGGCGGATTTCCAAGGTCGTGTGGGCCATGATGCGGTCGGCCGCGATCGCGAGATCGAGTTCCTCCGGTTGCGCGTCGCAGGGCGCACTCGGGGTTTGGTCCGCCGGACTCCCGAAGATGCGTCCGGCATCGGGTTTGACGTACCAGGTTTCGTCCGCCCCGGCTGTCAGCGGCCAACGGGCAATATCTAGACCGGGGGTCGGATCAAAGGTGAAGGCGGTCCGGCGCTTCGGAACCAAACCGACTTTCTTGGCGCCGGCCATGGCTGCGAGTTCGTCGGCCCACGCCCCGGCCGCGTTCACCACGATCTTGGCTTCGACCGGCCCAGCGCGGGTCTCTATGCGCCAGACCCCGCCATCACGTTTCAGCGACAGGACCTCCGCATTGGTTCGAACTTTCCCGCCCTTCGCGCGCAAGCCCCGCAGGAAGCCCTGCAACATCGCGTTCACGTCCATATCCATCGCACCTGGCTCGAACAGACCGCGCACGATCACGTCCCGGCGCAGGAACGGTGCCACATCGAACAGCGCATCCCCGTCGATCAACTCGGCATGGACCCCGGTCGCCAGCGACTCCGCCAACCCGTCGTCCAGCAGCGAAAGGTGGTCTTCGGCCGCCACCATCAGGCCGCCGCGCGGAGAGAGAACCGGAGCGTCGGCAAACCCGGCGGGCGGCGATTCAAAGAATGGCCGGCCCCCCTTGGTGATCGCTCGGATCACGGCGTTGCCGTATCCCTCAAACAACAGTGCCGCCGACCGTCCAGTGGTGTGATAGCCGGGCTGGGATTCCCGCTCCAACAGGACAACATCGGCATCGTCCGCAATAAAATATCCAGCCGACGCGCCAGCCATGCCGCCGCCGATGATCGCGATATCGGTTGTCTCGGGTATGCTCATATTCACCGCTCATGGTTCGTTGGGGCTTGTTGAGCGAACGCTATCAAAGCCCGTGCGGCCACGATACAAGGATCGGCGATATCGGCGACAGAGTACTCATCTATGTTTGCGCGACGCTTTCGCAGACCCGGCCCGCTGTTGGCGCGCGCGCGTTATAATAGCAAGCAGAAGCTATACACTCAGGCGGGCCACGCTGAAACGGTCTTGCGCGGTTTGCTTGCATCAAACATCAAAGTTGCATTTCTCCCTGCGGCGTGAACCAAGACGCCCCTCAGGGGGTTGTCCTCGCCCCAGAAATTCGAAATATCGATATTCGCAAACTCAATATCCGCTGAAACATTGCCAATTTCTGGGCAGAGCAGTCCCTCAGGCCTTTCTGCAACGAAGTCCAGATCAAGAATCCCATCTCCCGGAGTTTCCGCGTAGATCCAGGGCACCAGTGTTGGGCTCCGCCATCCGCTTGTAGGGACATATCCATTCACCATGATCACCAAGTCGACAATTCCGGTTCGGTCGGTCTCGTTGACTGCGTAATGGACTTCGCCTACTCCCGAGACTCTCAGTGTCGCCATCACCTCGTGCTCCCTCGAAAATTTCAGCCGTTCAGTCGTGGTTCCGTATCGATGAACAGTGTAAACCCAATGCGATTTTAAACACACATTTAAATCTACCAAAAGGAGAGTTTTGATGCGAAGTTTGCCAGTGATCTTGCCTTTG
>CALAHL010000454.1 GCA_937891725.1 uncultured Rhodospirillaceae bacterium
CGATCACCAGTGAACGGGTTGTCTTTCGGACTGGCGTGGCGTTCTCCATTACCGCCACCATCCCCTTCAACCTGATCCGTTCTGCCGATCTGACGGAGGATCCGGACGGTAGCGGCATCCTGACAATTGAGGTCGAACGGGGTCACCGGGTGTCTTGGGTGATGTTCTGGCCACATGTACGCCCGTGGCGACTGACGGAGCCGCATCCGGCCTTTCGGTCGGTCCGGGACGTCGCGATCGTCGCTGGTATTTTATCCGATGCGCTCGCCAAACACGTGGCGACAGAGGCCGAGATCGAGAAAACTGCGTCGAATGGCCCCGCCAGCACGAAAGGCGAGACATCAGCCCCCGATATGTCGCAGAATGTGTCAACTGAAACGGACACATCTGCTGCGACGAGGACCTGGGCAACGCCCCGATCGGACCGGTCCGGCACTGCGGCGACGGCCGGCTGAACAAGGAAGGTTATGAGATGAGCCAAGTGGTCGGAGAAAAATTTCCAAGGGGCGCTTTGATCGCGGCAGCCGCTTTGATCGGCTTTTCCCTGATCGCGACCGGCGTGGCGCGCCTCACCGGCTTCAGCACCGGGCGGACTCCGGTCGCCGAGCAGGTCGCAAGCCGCGATCTGGTTTTTCGCGACAATCCGGCAGGCGGGGTTTGGGTCTTGAGTGCCCCAAAGGACGGCGCAGAGGCTGAGATGCTCACGCTGGTGGTTCCGGGCGAAGGCGGCTTCATCCGTGGGGTGATGCGGAGCATGGCGCGCGAGCGTCGGATGTACCATGTCGGTGAAGAGCCGGCGTTTCGCCTGACGCGCTGGGCCGATACCCGGCTGTCCCTGACGGATCTCGCCACCGGGCAAAATTTTGAGTTGACCGCGTTCGGGCCGACCAATACCGAGGCGTTCGGCAAGCTGCTGGACAAGGCGATCGCGGCCGATGGAAAGGCTCCGCTGCCTGAATCAATGAAAGTCACCGGAGTGGCGCAATGATGGGGTTGTTCACCAGTTCCAGGCAGGTGATCGAAGTGCCCTGCACCGTCGATGTGGAGCACACGATCGATAGTCTACATGCCCATGTGGATCTTCCCGATCATATTATTCTGGGTCCCGGCGACGAGGTGATTGTCCACGGCCCGCCGATCCATGTCGCGTTCGGCGAGAGCGCGGTTCTGGAGCGCACGGCGACCGTGATTCGCGCCACGATGTGGGATCGCATCTGGACCAAGATCATCTCCTGGTCGGAGATCTTCGAGCTGTACGATTTAAGCTTTACGTCGAGGAGAAAGCCATGAACGTTGAATCCGTAACGTTCCCCCCTGCGGACGTCAATGAGACGACCCGCATGGCGCAACAAGACACCGTACTCAGCCCGCATTTCTACACCACTGACTACGACCAGATGGACCGGATGGACGTGTCTTCCGTGCGCGCCCAGTGGGATCGTCTGATGGACGAATTCAAGGCTGACGCGAACCGCGGCCACTTCACCCGAACCGATGAGTTCAATTCGGTGAAGCCAAGCGACTATCCCGAGGCCCTGCGGGCCGAGCTGATGGATTTCCTGGTCAGCTCCGTGACCTCCGAATTCTCCGGCTGCGTTCTCTACGCCGAGATCAAAAAGCGGGCGAAGAACCCGGACATGAAGGAGCTGTTCGCCTACATGAGCCGCGACGAGGCCCGCCATGCCGGCTTCATCAACGACGCGCTGAAGGATTTCGGGGTCGGCGTCGACCTGGGCTTTCTGACGAAATCGAAGAAGTACAAGTTCTTCTCGCCGAAATTCATCTTCTACGCGGTCTACCTGTCGGAAAAGATTGGCTACGCCCGCTACATCGCGATCTATCGCCAGCTGGAGAACCATCCGGATAAGCGGATTCACCCGATCTTCAAGTGGTTCAAGGAATGGTGCAACGACGAGTTCCGTCACGGCGAGGCCTTCGCCCTGCTGATGCACGCCAACCCGGAGCTCCTGAAGGGCCGGAACAAGCTTTGGATCCGCTTCTTCCTGTTGGCGGTCTACTCGACCATGTACGTGCGGGATCATTCACGGCCGGAATTTCACGCGGCCCTGGGTCTCGATCCGACCGAGTACGACTACAAGGTTTTCCACATCACCTCGGAAATCTCCAAGCAGGTGTTTCCCTTTACCCTCGACATCGACAACCCCGGTTTTCGGGCGGGGATGGAGCGGATGCGCCGGATCAGCATCGGCATCGCCGACGCCAAGGAACAGGGTGGCCTGATCGGTGGCATCAAACGTGGCGGATATATTCTGGCGGCCGGCCTGTGCTTCGCCCGCATGTATCTTACGCCGGTTGTCCCAAATGAGCTGCCTGAGACCGGCAATGTCCGCGCCGTCCCGAGCTGGTAGAGGGGCACACGCTTGATGGATCCTTTGCTCCTATACGGTTTGCCGGTCGTCTACGTGCTGTTTCTGTGGTGGTTCAGTACGGGCGTCATTCTGTGGCTGAACCGACGGAGCGATGCGGTGCGTCGGTGGAGCATGATCCTGACCACCGGGATCGCCGGAATAG
>CALAHL010000455.1 GCA_937891725.1 uncultured Rhodospirillaceae bacterium
CAGGAACCTTTGTCATTCTATTAATGCAGTTGCTGTATAGGGCAGCCCGCCGTTTCAATGGTAGGGTCCGAGGATAGACGAATTCGCGATGAATCAAGGAGATGGTGGTGTTCGATCCGAGCAAGACGGCTGCATTTCTGGCGGCCGAGCATGCGGCGCGCAGCCGGTTTGAGCCTTTGACCGGAGATCTGCTCCCGCCCGATCAGACTTCAGCCTATGCGGCCGGGCAGGCGCTGGTGGAGCTTTGGCGCGCAGGCGGGAGGGGCAATATTGCGGGCTATAAGATCGCGCTGACGTCGAAGGCTGTGCAGGAAATGCTCGGCGTGAATGAGCCGTGCGCCGGAGCGATCTTCGAGTCGGTCATTCTGCACACTCCGG
Source organism: uncultured Rhodospirillaceae bacterium (assembly GCA_937891725.1). Taxonomy (GTDB): domain Bacteria; phylum Pseudomonadota; class Alphaproteobacteria; order Thalassobaculales; family Thalassobaculaceae; genus JANSYC01. The sequence continues at coordinate 379 of CALAHL010000455.1, forward strand.
CGCGGATCTCGCGCGCCGATTACGTGCGGGTCGGTTTGGAATTCGAAATCTGCCTGCGGCTCGGCAAAGGGCTACCTGGAGCCAATGCGCCTTATGCCGCGGACACCGTTCGGGACGCCGTTGACGCCGCTATCCCGGCGTTCGAGATGGTTGAGGATCGCAACGCCGACTATTCGAAGGTGAACGTCGAAAGCCTGATCGCCGATAATGCGTGGAATGGCGCTTTGGTCTTGGGTGAGGTGACCGGTGATTGGCGCACGCTCGATCTCTCCAGGACACCGGTCACGCTGACCTACAACGATGAGATCGAGACTGCGGACACCGGGGCCGCGTTGGGCAGTCCGCTGACAGCACTGGCTTGGCTCGCGAATCTGATGGTGGTGCAGGGACGGCCGCTTGAAGCGGGGATGATCGTGATGACCGGGTCGGCTATGAAAACCCGGTTCGGTGAGGCGGGCGATCGCATGCGCTACGAGGTCGAGGGCCTGGGATCGGTCGAGATGGACATCACCGCATAGCAAGCATCTACGGTCGGCGGAGCTCATTGGCCCATGTCACGGCCATGTCGATCAGACCGTCAGGAATCATATGCCCGCCGGGATGCAGGCAGAGCTTAAGTTCTTTGCCGGAGCTGCAGGTGTTCCAGGTCTCGCATCGCAGATCGTCGATGGTCTCGACCCGGTCCGGCTGATCCTTGCAGCCGTCCATCTCACGCCAGAGTGCCATGCCCTTCTGGACATCCCCCTGGTGAAAGACTTCGCGGATCGGTCGACCGGTCATGGGGACCACCGTGTCGCCGGTGCCGTGGGTGTGGAACAGATTGACCGGGCCGGATGTGCAGGTGCTCGGGTGCGGTCGCCAGAAGGCACCCGCCACCGGGAAAATCGCATCGAACCGGTCTCCACGATAACAGGCCGCGTCCCAGGCCATCGAGCCGCCCTGACTGAACCCTGACGCCCAGATCCGGGTCTCGTCGATCGGAAAGTGGGCGGTCACATCGGCCAAAACTGCGTCGATGAAGGCATTCTCGTCCCGCATACGACGCGGCGAGCCGACATGGCCCCAACTCTTGTTGAGGCCAGTCGGTGCGATCAGCAACACCCCATTTGCACCGAACGGACGCGTCAGGCGTTCATTGGTGGCCACCACCTCGCCCGTCTGGCCGTAGCCGTGGAAGAAGATCACGACCGGCAGCGGCGAGGTGCGGTTCCAGTTGGGGGGCGTCACCGCGTGATACTCCCCACCGGGAACCTGGATCGGTCCGGACTGTTCCGCGTGTACGGGGATTGGGATCAGGAGAGCGAAA
>CALAHL010000456.1 GCA_937891725.1 uncultured Rhodospirillaceae bacterium
TCCGCATCGCCTCCTCACTCAGAAGCTCGATGCGCAGCCGGTCGCGCTCCTCGCCTGTCACATGGCGGACCGCACCAAGGATTTCGCCTGAGGACAGCAGAAAGCGCCGTTCGAGTGGCTCGATCGCAGCGCGGTCATAGCGGAAGTTCGGCCAGTCGGGTTGTGTCCAGTTCCAGCGCATGAGCTATAGAATCCCTTTCTATAACTCACTATGTGGCAAATAGATGATTTATGGAAGTGGGTTCTATGCACCACCAACGAGTCCAAAGGTTGGACACATCTCCATGTAACGGCCCGGATCAGCCGTACTGTATCCGATCTGACAGGTGTCAGGCGGCGTCGCTTATTGGTTCGTAGCGAACCTCGGCCAAAGCATCGTCCAGCCACGCGGGCTGCAGATCGCCATTGTTCCATTGGTAGAGGAAACCCACCAGATTGTCGGTCTTCTTGCAGAGGATGCGCATGATCGGTTCGCCGGTGAGGCGGGGTTTTGGGGTCATGACGCGCTCCTGCTATTTGGACCTCATAACTGGTTAAAGGGAGGTCAAAAATTTCTTGTCGGCGGTGTTAACGACAGGTTTCTGCAACTGCAAGGTGTGGGCGGTAGCTTCGGCAAAAACCCACCGACAAAAGGACAAGTTGTCTTTATAGTCAGGTTGTTGACGTATCATTTTCTGTATTCTGCGCTGCAGCGCGAACGGCAATCTCGTCCAGAAGTATGTCGATCTCCGCCCAGACGCGCGGCTCGATCTGGCCGCGGATCAAGGCCCACTTGCTGAGCACATCGAGGGGGTCATGGGCGTGCAGGATGGAAGTCAGCGCAGTGGCATCGACAGCCAGAGATGTCCGCGCGCGCCATTCGGTGATCCGCGTTCTCTGCTCTTCGGATGGTGGGACGAACTCTGGCCCCAGCTGCCAGGTCTTCACGGCACGGCGCAGGGCGGCCCGGATGACATGGGCGGGATCGACGCCGCAGTCGATGAGGGCTTCTTCCTGCCGTTCCAGCGCGTTCACCCGGATATCGATCTTGCGGGTGGCCGGAATGCGTCGGACCCTGGGCTGCGACGCCGTGGGCGCTGTTATGATCTCGGCCGCTGTCTCCGGGCTTGCTTGCGGCGAAGGCACGGAAGGCCTGCTTGGCGCCGGCGCTTGATCTTCATCCGCCACGTCTGCCGTCACGCTCATCGGCATCAGGACGGTCTCTTTCCGATCCGCCTCTTCCCTTCCCGGGTCTTTCTCCCCTTCGGGCAGAAGGGACGCGGCATAGGCTGGGTCGGGCCGGGTGATGGTTGGAATCTTCTTTCTCAACGCCCTGTCCTCACGCGGCTAGGATGTTGTTGAGGATGTCGGTTGCCTCCTCAAGGGCCTCGACGACATGACGGACATGCGGGCGCATGAGTGGGTTTGGGTCGGCCTGCTTTTGCAGCGCGATGGCGTGGAGCAGGCCTTTCTCGTCCATCTCCTTGTAGACGTTGCGGCGCATCATCACCGTCTCAACCACCGGAAACCGGACGATCGCCACTTCGATCAAGGCGGCATCCGCGCGCGTGGCTTTCGGGTCAACCATGTTCAGAACGACATGGTGGTGCGGCAAGCTCGCCGGGTCATCGACGCGCGCGCGCAACCGTTCGAACCAGTCGGCGGTCTGCGCACCGACATCGAGATCCGAGGTCGAGAGCATGACCGGCGTTACAATGTGATCGGCGAGAACCGCGATCCCGTCCGACCATTCCGCGCCGACGCCTGCCGTATCGATGAAGACGAAATCCGCCGAGTCCGCATCATAGACCTGCTCGATTTTGCGATCGACGGCCCCGACACTCTCGACCGAGATTGACCGCAGCAGAGGCGACCCGAGACCCGCCGCTTCAGCTCGTTCGTGCCAGGCGCCAAGCACTCCGGTGCTATCAGTGTCGATCAGCAGAACCCGACGCCCGGCAGCCACGGCAGCGCTGATCAGGGCGCGCGAGAGCGTGGTCTTGCCACTCCCCCCTTTCCGGGCCATCGCAGCGATCACCACGAGATTGTCGTTCGGCATAAGTGGAGCCCTCTCAAAAGTGGTGAAACGCTACAAAGATGTTGCCATGTCGCTAACCTCCGTGTGCGACGGCGTCAAGCAGAAGACGGGATACGGGCTCCCTCAGGCGGAATGCGGGGCGCATGGTGCATTGCGCAGGGGGCGAAAGACACGCTGCACTCGGCACCGGGCGTCCTCCCTTCTGCGCGATGCGTTCCCCAGATGGCGCGCGACATTCGACATGGGCCATTGTCCGCGTCGCAGTAAACGCGACGCATCCCGCACTAAACGTGTGCCATCCGGCACCACGCGCGATGCAGGCGGCACATGCCATCGGGCACTCGCCAGAAGACGTGCTGCAGGGCGCGCAAAACGTGGTCCAAAGGACGCGATGCGCGGTGCAGGGAACGCGGGACGCGTTGCATTGAGCGCGTTGCGCGCTGCATTTGACAAAGGACGTCAAATCGGCCCCCGAGGCCGATTTTCTACATTGAGTACAAGCCCTTGCTGCCTTCTCCGCTTGTGCTGGGAGAAGGCGGGCTTGTACGAAGTTGGCAAGAAATAGGAACGTATACTTCACATGGGCAGCAGTCGCAGACTGACCGATCAGGAGCGCCGTCAGATCGTCCGGGAACGGGCGAAAGGCGTCTCGGTCAGTGCGATCAGTGCAGAACTGAAGGTCTCCCCCAAGACCGTCTACAACGTGCTGGGCCGGGGTCGTTCCGCCGTCTCGGCCAACGACAGCCGCACCCGCGTGCTGACCATGCGAGTCACCGAGCGCGACCTTCGCGGCTTCGATGCGGCTCTCGCTCGGCGCGGCATTGCCCACCGGTCAGACGCCATGCGCTGCCTGATGCTGGCCGCAGACGATCTCCTGCGCCCGGATGAGGGTATGACGGATGAACTGAAAGGGATGAGCGCGGCGCTGAACCGGGTCGGCAACAACGTGAACCAGGTTGCGCGCCGCCTGAACGAGGCAAAGCTCAAAGGGGAGCGTCTGCCCTACACCCTCGCCAGTCATGCCGAGATCCGTGATCTCGCGGTGCTCGTCTTCGACATGGCCGACCAAATCCAGGAGATGTTCCGTGCGCGCCGCCGCGAACTGGACCTCGAAGTGACCAAGGCCCTCGCTGGTCTGGCGCAGCAGGAAGCGGAGCAGGTGGCTGAGCATGGCGCGGAGTGAGGCGCGCGGTATCGGGCCCGCCCTCTTCGATCGCGACTGGAGCCGGGTCTCGGGCAGCTGGGAGGGGCTGTCGAAGAAGGCGCAGATGGTCCGGGCCGCACGCGGCTACTCGCCGGCCATCTTCAAGCCGATCTCGAAAGGCGGGTGCCATACCGGCGCCCAGCTCAAGGCCCAGCTCACCTATCTCACGACCAAGTCGAGCCATATCCTCGACAGCCGCGGCACCCATGACGGCAAGAAGACCCTGACCGAGGCGGAGATCGACCGGGTCGTGCGCCGCTTCGAGAACCAGTGGGGTGAGCGGCACAGCCCCAAGCTCGGCCATACCTCGCATCTGCTGATGGCCTTTCCCGTCGGCACCAGCGGTGAGGAGGTGCGCGCGATCACCGAGACGGTCTGTGAGCGGTTCTTTCAAGGTCAGGGGTCGCAATTCGACTATATTGCTGCAATACACCAAGATCGCGCGCATCCACATGCGCATATCGTTCTGAACCGCCGCAGCAAGGATGGCGAAATGTTCTTTCTCGGGAAGGATCACCACTTCAACTACGACGCCTTTCGGGCGGCGATGGTTGACGCGGCGCAGGTCCACGGGATCCGGCTCGAGGCAACACGGCGTCTCGACCGGGGGGTCACGACCTACCGCGCCGAGACCCGCGAGGTCTACAAGGCCCGTGACGAGGGCCGGCCGCCGGTCGAGCGTCAGCGCACCGGGGCCGACCTGGCCGCCGCCCTGCAGACGGTGGCGCGCAACGCGCTGACCTATCGGGGTCTGGCTGCCGAGGCGTCCCGGTCGAACTTCGATGACGTGGCCGAGGCCCTCGAGCGGGCCAGCACCATCCTTGCCAGTGGCGGCTCAATTCAACTTGATGGAGCCATTTACATGTCCGACGACGAGACTGCGTTCGACACGCTGATCACCGAGTTTTCTCAGAACATCCGTCAGATCGAAGCGGCGATCGACCGGGCGCCTGCGTCCGAGCGGCCGGAAATCGAGTGCAAGCTCACCGATGTGCTGGCCTCGGTCGCGCATCTGAACCCGCTCGG
>CALAHL010000457.1 GCA_937891725.1 uncultured Rhodospirillaceae bacterium
GCCGGGCTTTCTGCTCGCTCTTGGTGATGTCGATGTAATACTTCATCAGCTTGATCCCGGAGCGGACCAGCATGTGTTCGAAGTCCAGGACGGTTTCCATGAACTCGTCGTATTCCGACTGATCGCAGAACCCCATGACCCGCTCCACCCCGGCGCGGTTGTACCAGCTGCGGTTCAGCAGAACGAACTCACCGGCGGCGGGCAGATACGGCGTGTAGCGCTGGAAGTACCAGCTGGAGCGGTCCCGGTCTGACGGGCGCCCCAGAGCCACCACCCGGGTTTCGCGCGGGCTGAGATGGTCGGTGATGCGTTTGATCACGCCGTCCTTGCCAGCCGAATCCCGGCCCTCCAGCAGCACCAGAATTTTGTCGTCCTTTGCCAGAAAATGCTTCTGCAGCTTCACCAATTCGATCTGCAGCGCGTGCATGTCGGCCTTGTAGGTTGCCTTGTCGATCGCGTGATCGGTCAGGGCGTGGGAGTCGGCTGCGGTGGATTTCTTGGCCATGGTGTCTCGGACGATTGAGTTTCGGATACTCACCCCATCCTATCGCCTCGCGTCGTTCGGGTCTCGCATGCTATGGACCGGGTTTGCATAAGCGGATCGGTGCCCAAAATGAGCCTGCTTTTCGAGGAATTGGATTTCCGCTGGACGCCGATCGGCGATATCAGCCTGCGGCGGCGGCGCGACCTCACAAGCGGCGCGGATATCTTCGAGATCAAGCTGGGCGAAGAGTTTCTGATGTCGAGCCTGTTCACCACCTCGGAGATCGAGCTGGCGCAGCTGGGCCTGGCGACTTTGGACGGCGAGGAGCTGGAAGTCTTGGTCGGTGGTCTCGGGCTGGGCTACACGGCGCAGGCGGTCCTGGAGCGGGAACAGGTGTCCAGCCTGCTGGTGGTTGACGCGCTGCAGGCGGTGATTTCCTGGCACCAGACGGCGCTGTTGCCGCAGGGAGCCAGCCTGTCGGCGGACCCGCGCTGCCGGTTTGTGCTCGGCGATTTCTTTGCAATGGCGGCATCGGAGGCCGGTTTCGATCCAGAGCGGGCCGGTCGGAGGTTCGATGCGATCCTGGTCGATATCGACCATTCGCCGGAGGCTCTTTTGAATGAGGGCAATGCGGGATTCTATCGGCCCGAGGGGCTGACGGCGCTGATTTCCCATCTGAAACCGGGCGGGGTGTTCGGGCTGTGGTCGAACGAGCGGCCGGATCCGGCCTTCACCGAGCGTCTGGCCGCCGTGTTCGCGGAGGCATGGGTCGAGGAGGTGGCATTCCACAATCCGCTTCAGAACAGCACCTTCGTCCAATCGGTCTATCTTGCCCGCACCGATCCCGGAGTGTGAGCGGATGACCCGGCGGTGCCCGGTCTGCAGATCCGAGGACATCGCGGGGTTCGCTGAGGTTGAGGGGACCACCTATTCCCGGTGCGCGCCGTGCCGGGCCCGGTTCATGGATCCCGAACATCACCCGTCACGGCAGGCGGAGCATGCACACTATGCCCACCACGAGAACGATCCGACCGATCCGAGATATCGTCGGTTTCTCTCCAAGCTTTCCAACCCTCTGCTGGCGCGGTTGCCGGTGGGCGCGGTAGGCCTGGATTTCGGCTGTGGCGGCGGCTCGGCCCTGGCGGCGGTCTTCGAGGAAGCCGGACATGCCATGGCGCTCTACGATCCGGCCTTTGCGGCAGATACGTCTGTTCTCCAGCGCACCTACGATGTCATAACATGCACCGAGGTGATCGAGCATCTGCACGATCCGGCAGCGATCTTCGCGCAGTTGGATCGTCTGCTGCGCCCCGGCGGTTGGCTGGGGTTGATGACACGGTTTCAGGATGACGATGCCGGTTTTCCGACCTGGTATTACCGCCGCGATCCGACCCATGTGGTGTTCTACCGCGAGGAGACCCTGCGATGGATTGCCGAGGCGATGGGGTGGAGCTGTGAGATACCGGAGCCGCATGTGGCCGTGATGCGGAAGCAGTTCTAGCTGTCGGCGAACCGTGCGGTCATTTGGCCCAATACGCCAAAATCGGCACTGACCCGGTCGCCGGGAGCGATCGGGGCCGGCACGATACAGGTTCCGGTGGTCACGATCTGGCCAGCTTGAAGGGTCAGGCCAATACCTGACAACTCGTTCACAAGCCAGGTCAGCGCAATCCGGGGATCACCCAGGACGTTTGCGCCGACGCCGGGGTGACGATCGGTGTCGTTCAGGGTCAGGGTCACTTCGTGAGTTGCCAGATCAAGCTCCCGCCACAGCTCGGGCGCGACGGGGCCGAGAACAAAGTCATGGGCGCAGGCATTGTCCGCGATCAGGTTGGGACCGCCCATTCTTGCGAAGTCGGAAAACCGGGAATCCGGAATTTCCAGAGCCAAATGGAGCCGATCAACGGCCGAAAGAACCTCATCCCGGGAATAGTCAGCGCGCCTTGGAGGCAGGGGAGCCGCCATCACAAAGGCGAATTCGGCCTCGATCACACGCATCATATTTCCGCCGAACGGCAGGGTTGAGCCGTCCTCATAGCAGTGATCGGCAAACAGACGGCCCGCCAACGGTCCGTCGACACCGATATGCTTTTGCCCGGCCGTACTGGTCGCTGCGATCTTCCAGCCGATCACATCCTGACCGCTCAACCCGGCCAGATCCGCCTGAACCGCATAGCCGTCGGCGCGGCTCTGCGGTGTCGCATTGCCCGGAAGCGCGTCGATGCGGGTTCCGTTCCGCCAATTTTCGAGAATTAGGCCGGCGGAGTCGCGAAAGGAGGTCGGGGTCATGGGGATGCACTCAACACGGAAAGATAGGCCGTCAGGAAACCGCAATCAGGTCCAGACGTGGGCGCGGATGTTCGGGTCTTTCTTCTTCTTTTTCTCGGCTTCCAGCGCAGCCCGATTGGCGCGCTCCCGCTCCTGCTCCATTTCCTTCAGCCGTGCCGCAGCAGCTTTTCGATCCGCTTCCGCACCCATGGTGGCTCGGTCGCTGATCTCGGAGCGTTGCATGCCGTCCTGCGCATCGAAGGCTAGCCGTGCATCATCGTAATCTTCAGGCTTCTTGGTGCTCGCGACACGCATGACCTTACGGTACACAGCACCGCGCCCTGTCACCTCGGCCGTGGCCCTGGCGAGGACGTTCAGAGCGCGTGTTTCCGTGTCTTTTACCATAGGTGCAGAATAGAGTTTGGCGTTGGAGCGAGAGCATATCCAAAATTTTCAGAATCACCAAACCCTTGATGCAAATTGCCAAGTCAACGCTATATGGGATTTAATATTTATACTGGCCCTACCCCAAAACCCGAACTTTTTCATGAGTTATGAGGCGGAA
>CALAHL010000458.1 GCA_937891725.1 uncultured Rhodospirillaceae bacterium
CTCTATCCCCGCTTGGCGCTGTAGCAGCCGCGTCCGATCGCGACGAGTTTTCCGTCCGCGCCGAACACATCGACATCCGCGATCCCGATGGTCTTTCCGACCCGGCGGGCGGTGGCGTGAGCGGTCAGATAGGGACCAAAGGCCGGACGCAGATAGTCGATGCGCAGATCGATCGTCGGCACGCCGCCACCGACCGCCAGCCCGACTGCGAAATCCCCGGTGGTGTCGATCAGCGAGGCGATTGGCCCGCCGTGGAACTGATTGCTCTCGGGCAAGCGCTCAAGGCTTGGGATCATCGGCATCCGGACCTCGACCTCCAGGGTCTCGGCCGTGACCGACAAGACCTCCAGTCCGAGCGCCGAGATGAAAGGCGAGGCGTCGAACATCTTCTGCAGGTCTGCGGCATCGAACGGCACGGTCTCGCTCACCAACTCTCTCCCTCGATCACGGCCGTGGCCTCGATCTCGATCAACAGGCCGGGCTTCAAAAGAGCGGGGATGCCGATCAAGGCGGCGGCCGGAACCTCTTTTCCCGGGAACCGCTCGACATGCGCGCGCGAAAACCCGTCCGCCTGGTCCATATCGGTCAGATAGGCGGTAATCCGGGTCACGTCCGACCACTTGGCCCCGGCCTTGGCGAGGGCGGCGCCGATTTTCTCATAGGTGATCCGGGTCTGCTCGTAAGCATCCGCACCCTGGACCTCGCCCGCCGCATTCAGCGAGGTGGTGCCGGCCACGAAAACCATTGGCCCTGCTTTTACAGCGCGGGCATAGCCGCCGGCCGCCTCGGTGCCATCGGGAAAGCGTTGATGTGCCATGAAAATATCCTCTTCTCGGTGTGTTAGCCGCCCAGTGTTCCGAAGGCCTCGGCCAGGCGTTTTCGAATCCCGCTGCGGTCGACCTTGCGGGCGCCGGTCAAGGGCAGATCCTCGTGTTGCGTCATCACCCTGCGGGGATGGGCATAGGCCGGACCGTGGGCAAACGCATAGGCCTTGAGGGCGGCTTCATCCGCCACGCCACCCTCCCGCAGCACAACCAGGGCGGCCGGTGCCTCGCCCTTTGTCGTGTGCGGAAGGGCGACGACACAGCAATCCACCACGTCCGGATGGCCCAGCAGCAGGTTCTCGACTTCCTTTGGATAGACGTTCTCGCCGCCGCAATTGAACATGTCGTCGACCCGGCCCTGAAAAAAGTAGAACCCGCCCGCATCGACCCGGAACAGATCGCCGGTGCGCAGCCAGCCGCCCACATAGCGCTGGGCGTTGACCTCCGGCAGCTTGTAGTAGCCGGGCGCGATGCCCGGATTCTTGACCCAGAGCTCCCCGAGTTCCGAATGGGTCTGACCGTCGGAGCCGACGAGTTTGATCTCGCCCTCGGGCCAGGCGACGCCGGCGCTGCCACGCGGGATCGGGCGTCCGTCGAGCGGTGGGCCAAGCATCACCGGGCCGCCCTCGGTCAGCCCGTAGCTTTGCATGACAACCACGCCCAGCTTGTCTTCCATTGCCTGTTCGAGCGCCTCGTGCACCGGAGCGGACCCGACCACGGCGGACTGAAGCGAGGACAGGTCCAGGCTGCTCAGCAGGTCGGTTTCCTCGAGGATCAGGGTGAACACGGTCGGCACGCCGGAGATATTCGTGACCTTGTATTTCGACGCGGCTTCCAGAAATGCGCGCGCATTGAATTCCGGCATCAGCACCATCGAGCCGCCGGACGCCATCCGGGGCTTCACCGCACCCGCCATCGCGTTCTTGTGGTAGAGCGGGACCGCCACGAGGTTCCGCACACCCTCCGCCGGCGGCCAGTATTTTAGGAACGCGCCCAGCCACCAGATCTGTCCGGCATGGGTCAGCGGCACACCCTTCGGCCGTCCGGTCGAGCCCGAGGTATAGGACAGAAAGCACAGATGATCAGGGGCCAAAGGATCCGGCGCAAATGTGCCCGGCGCCGTCGCGAGAGCGGCTTCGTAATCCTCGAATCCCTCCGCACCGCCTGGATCGATCGCCACCCGGATTGCCAGATCCTGACGCGCGCCCATGATCTCGATGATGGGATGGTTGGCCGCCGGCTCCGCGATCACGCCCCGGGCCTCGCAATTCTCGACGATATAGGCCAGCACGTCGCGGCCCTGCCGTGTGTTGATCGGCACCGGGACGATACCCGCCCGCATGGCGCCGAACAGAATCTCGACGAACTCGACCCGATTGCCGCAGGACAGGATCATCCGATCGCCCGGCTTCAGGCCTCGAGCGCGCAGAAGGGCGGCGACCTTGTCGAGCCTCCGGTCCAAAGCGCCATACCTGACCACCCGTTCCATACCGCCGAACAGGTCGATGATCGCCGTTCTGTCGGGGGTCCTTGCGGGCCAGTCGCCGGTCCAATAGCCCATATTGCCCGCACGGGGATCCGCTTTCGGGAAGTTCATCTCATATCACTCCTGATCCGGTGCTCATCATCGGGGTTTTCCGACTGCACCGCTTGACCCGTTCGACCGTGCCCAGCAGGCTCCGGCCTTCAGATACGTTCGCATGGAGGAACCGGGGTGCCGAAGCATATTCAAGGAATTGATCACGTGGTGATCCTGGCCGCCGATTTGGATCGGGCGGCGGAGACCTACACGCGGCTCGGCTTCACCCTGTCTCCGCGCGGCGTGCATTCCGACCATATGGGCTCGGCGAACCACACGATCATGCTGCAGGACGATTACTTTGAAGTCCTGTCGGTCCTCAAGCCGACCCCAGCCAATGTGGGATGGCGCACACGGCTGGAAACCGGCGAGGGGCTGTGGGCGACCGCCTTGAAGACCGATGATGCGGCCGGTATGGCCGACGAGATGCGGGCTGTGGGCCACGCGGTGCGGGACATGCTGGACTTCTCCCGACCGGTGACGCTGGCGGATGGCACCGTCGGCACGGCCGCTTTCAAGGTCACCCATTTCAACGAACCGGGCACCGTGCGCGACGGCATCTTCGCCTGCCAGCAACTGACCCGGGAGACCGTTTGGCTGCCTGAACTGATGGAGCACGCGAATGCCGCGACCGGGATCGCGGCTCTGGAAGCGGTGGCGCCCGATCCGAGGGAGGTCGCCGAGCAGCTGTCGGCTCTGTTCGAGGCGGAAACAGTGGCCGCGCAAGACGGCAGCCTGTCCTTCGCAGCGGGGTCGGTGATTGTCCGCATCCGTCCCGGCGAGACCGGCGGTTGGCCGATCCGTTTCACCGGCCTGACACTGAGCGTCTCGGATCTCGCGCGGACCGAGTTGGCGCTGTCCGGAGTGGCGGCCGAGCGGGTGGGCGAGATGGTGCGTGTTGCCCCTGACCAGACCCATGGCGTGGTCTTGGGATTCACGCCCGGGCCGTGATCGGTTCTGTCTTCGGGGTGTGGTCATTCGTAGGATTGCAGCTGCGACGGCAGATAGGTCGCGAGTTCCGGGAACACCATCACCAGCACCAACACGATGATCTGGCAGATTATGAACGGCAAGACACCTTTGTACATGTCTCCAAAGGTGATCGAGGCGGGTGCGATGGACCGAAGATAGAATATCGACGGGGCCATTGGCGGGGTCAGGTATGAGGTCTGGATCACCACGATCATAACGGTCGCGAACCAGATTTCGTCAATCTCGAACTGGGCCAGGATCGGCAGGAAGATCGGGAGGGTGATCAGCACGACCGAGACCCAGTCCAGAATGAACCCGGCGATGAACACGATCAGCAATAGCGCACCGACAACGCCGAAGGCGGTGAGGTCGAGCGAGGAGACGATGTCCTGCACCAGCTCATTGCCGCGATGCAGCCGAAAGATCCCCGCGAACATGTTTCCACCCGCAACGATCAACAGGATCATGCAGTTGATCTTCAGCGTCCGCTCCAGCGTGTCGTACAGCACCGCCCAGGAAAACCGACCGTAAAGAACCGTGAGGATCAGGGCGCCCAAAGCGCCGACGGACGCGGCCTCGGTCGGCGTGGCGACACCGAGGAGGATGGCACCCAGGACCGCGACGATTAGCGCGGCGGCGGGAACCATGCCGGTCGCAGTGATCTTCAGCTTCTCGAATAGCGGGATCGGCTCCTCTTCGACCGCCCGAGGGGCGTCCTCCGGTTTCAGGATCGCACGGGCCAGAATATAACCGAGGAACAGCGCCACCATGATCAGGGCCGGGAACAGGACGGCGGCGAACAGTTTGCCCACGCTCTGCTGAGAGATCGCGGCGTAGATCACCACCACGATCGACGGGGGAATCATGGTGCCGAGCGATCCGCCGGCGCAGATGGTTCCGGAAATCAAGGACTTGTTGTAGCCGTTCCGCATCATGATCGGGATCGCCATCACGCCGATCACCACCTCGACAGCGCCGACGATTCCGGTCGAGGCCGCGATGATCGCCGCCATCGTCATGGTCGCCAGCGACAGCCCGCCTGGCAGTCGTCCCATCCAGACCTGCATTGCGCGGAACAGGCGCTCGGATATCCCGGAGGCTTCCAGCATCACGCCCATGAACACGAAGGCCGGCACCGCCGTTAGCAGAAGCTGGGAGGCGGTGTTCTGGATCTGATTGTAGATCTGCAACGAGGCCAGGCTGCCGAAGGCCGGCATGGCCATCAGGAATGCCGTCGCGATCAGCGCGAATGCGACAGGGACACCCAGGAAGACGAACAGAAACAGCAGCGGAAACATCAAGGCGGCGAGGGTCTCGCTTCCCATGGCGCTAACCCTCCAGCAGGTCGCGGTCGCTCGGAGCGGCCACGGCGTTGGGATAGCGGATACCGATCAGGTGTCGGACGGTTTCGATCGCGACCTGAAGACCGAAGCTGACCAGGCCGATGCTGATGCCGGTCAGGAACGGCCAGATCAGCGGCTCCCACGCGCTCATCGCTTCGAGCGTGCCCCGCTCATAGGCCTTCAGCGCCTTGGTGATCGCAAAATCGCCGGTCATGTAAAGTGCCGGGAGGAAAATACACAAATAGAACAATGCGTTAATTGCGTGCTGGACGCGCAGCGGGAAGCGGGTCGACAGGAAGTCGATCCGCACATGCTGGTTCGCGCGCAGGGTATAGGCGGCACCGATCAAAAAGATCGTGCCGTTGAACATGTAAGAGGTGGTGGTGACCCACATGGTCGGTGCGTTGAAGGCCTTGCGGGCAACGACCTCCCAGATCATGCAGCCGATCATCAGGACGATCATGGCCATGGCGACGTATCCGCAGAAACGGCCAATCGAGTCCAGCCGAGTGAGTATCCGCGTCAGTGTCTCGGTCTTCACGCCCGCCCCCGCCTTGCATGTAAATGATGGAAGGATCGAAAGACCGGGCGTCCAAACTTCGGACGCCCGGGCTCAGTGAGGTTTGATTCCGCCGATCAGCGGTGATCAACCACCATGTACTTCGAGTTCGCGCGCCATTTGTCCTGAAACGCGATGATCGATTCGATGGCCTGCAGCGGATAGGGGTTTCCGTCGGCCGCTGCGGCTTCGGATTTCTCGATCGCCCATTCGCGGGAAGCCGCCGTGGCATTCTCCTGGAACTCCTTGGAGAGTTCCTGGAGTTTGTTGTCACCGGCTTGGATCGAGACCATGGCGTCCAGATCCGCGATGATGAACCGGTTCAGGCCCTCGTAGGTGGCCAAACGCGCGGCCAGGGTCATCTTTTCCTTCAGATCATCCGGCAGCTCGTCCCACTTTTCGGTCTTCGCGACCAGTTCGAACGCAAAGGCCGGCGCGTGGATCCCCGGATAGATGATGTAGGGGGCCACTTCCTGGTAGCCGAGCTTGTAGTTCTCGGACGGGGTCGAGTATTCGGTCATATCGATCCCCTTCTTCTCCAGCAGGCCATAGATCTCCGGGCCCGGTACGGTG
>CALAHL010000459.1 GCA_937891725.1 uncultured Rhodospirillaceae bacterium
AGCGAGATAATCTACTTTCGTCTGTAGAAAGCGGCAACCCGCTTATCTCGAATTGGGAAAATCATATGCGTCCTGCCGAAACACCTCCTTGGCCCTCGTGGGCGGACTATCCACAAACCGAAGGTGGATGGAACGCTTTCGCGAACGCTTGGCTCTCCCGTAAGAGAAGAGCTGGATCGCTGGGCGTGGTGCCGATAGATGCCATCAACGACTACCGCGCGGCGATGGCTTACGGTCGTGCTCAGGGGTGGCAAGAAACGGAGTGACCCACCCGCACCGCCGCATACGTTTGTCACCTACAGCCGTCAGCCGGAGAGCAGTTTCCGTTTTTGCTGCTCAAACTCCTCATCTGTGAGTGTGCCACGCTGCCTGAGGTCGGCAAGCCGTTTAAGCAGGACCACCGAATCGACCGATTGGGAGGAAGTTCCGGCAGCCAGTTTGCACCCATTCTTGATGAACCGGCGGAAGTCGTCACAATCCCGCATGAACGCGAGCTCGCCGGAGTTGTCGATGGCGGAGAAGTTGTCGAACCCTTGTGCGACGGCCTTGGCGAGGTGATCTATCGCCTTCGCGGGGCGCTCCCGGGCTGAATGGATCTGCGAAATCTTGAAATGTGTGTACGGGGCTTGGTCTTGTCGAACCAAGACAGCTTGGTAGTCGCCAGGCGCAGCGAGGTAATCGCGAGCCCAGAACTTCTTATCGCCCGCAGCGATCAATTGCTGCACGTCCTGTGGTAACGACGGAAGTGGAGACTTCAATGAAGGCGAGGTGGCAACAAATATGACGCCGATGAGCGGGCTCAAAAGGATCGAAATCAGCAATGCTTTCTTGAAGCCGATCTGTCGGTCTGCACCCAGGACGTCAACTATGACCGCCGCGATCAGCCATGCGAGGAGAATTCCAAACGACATTCAAAAACACTCCTCGACGCCTGTGGGGTTTTTCGACGCGGCCGCCATGGGAGTGCGACCGCGTGATCGTGCGGCTACCCCCAGACTAAGTCGCCGGATTCGGCGCTCCGCGGGTGTCGTGGTAGCAAGCAACAGGCTCAATTTCTGAGCCGTTGATGCAGAAGTGGTCTACCCAACCTCGCGCGCCGGCTTCCGTCGCTCTGGTCAATCCCTAATCCCATGGGCATAGTTGGTGATCGGTCCGCGACCGGTGCTGCGGGAGAATGACCACGAGGTGGATTTTTCAAAGACCGCTGCTGCGCTTTGATCTATTCCTGTTGAGCACGATATGAACCAACAAGCCCTTTCCTCCCTGATCTGGTCCGTCGCCGACCTCCTGCGAGGTGATTTCAGGCAGAGCGAGTACGGGCGGGTGATCCTCCCGTTCACGGTCCTGCGGCGTCTGGACGGCGTGCTCGCCCCGACCAAGGAGGCGGCCCTCAAGGAGTACGCCGCCAAGAGGGCGGCGGATGTCGCGTTCGAGCCGTTCGTCAAGCGCAAGACGGGTCTCGACTTCTACAACGTCTCGTCGCTCGACATGGCCAAGCTGATGGGCGACCAGGACAACATCCGCGCCAACCTTGATAGCTACATCCAAGGTTTCTCGCCGGATGTGCGTTCCATCTTCGAGCACTTCGAGTTCGCCGGGACGATCGAGCGACTTCACAAG
>CALAHL010000460.1 GCA_937891725.1 uncultured Rhodospirillaceae bacterium
CTGATCCGACGGAGATCTCGCTGCAGGTGGCTCGAACGGCCGCTCCGGCGATGTTGTTGCGGCAACCGTGCCGGACCACTGTCAGGCCGCTCTCTGCCCGTCACATTCTGAAGTCGACATCGGTGTCGGGCGCCGGGGTTGGCGCGAAAGCCTTATGGACCTCCTGCAGCAGCGCCTGGTTCCTCCTACCGAGTAGATCGGTGAAGCCATCCCGAGCGAAGGTCCGCTCCCAGGCATCGCGCGCGATGAAGCGTTCCATCTCGCTGCGGAATTCGACCGAGTTGGCGACGGTGACGATATTGGTCACGGCGGCCGCGAGCTTGAGCTCCCAATCAACGATGCCGTAATCGGCAACCTTCTTGCGGACGAGTTCGACATCCGGCTTGGCGCCCTGCTGGCTGAGGAAGCGCAGATCCCAGACATCCCGATGCCGGATACGATCAGTGGAGGCCGGGAAGGCCACCAGCTTGTCCGCCATGATCTCGTCCAGCGTCTCCACCGGGATCAGCACATCCTGATAGCCGTCGGGCAGGAAGCTGTAGTTCCGCTCCAGCGGCTGGACGGTCTTGGTATAGGCCGGGATATTCGCCACCTCGATCTTGATGCGCTGCCGCGGCATGTGGTTCTGCCCGGGGTTGGTGGTGACGCTGACTTGCCATTTGTCGATCGTGATGCCCTGGTTCTCGGGCAGAGTGCGGAGCTCCTTGGGCGATTTGACGTTAATCTCCAGCCCGTATCGATTGCCCAGGTAGTCCTGCAGGACATCTGAGATCCGCATCAGTTCGATATTGGTGAAATCGACGCCGCCGGCGAAGTCGAGATCTTCGGAAAAACGCGACGATCCATAGCAGAGCCGCAGCGAGGTGCCGCCCTGGAAGGTCAGGCCCTGCAGCAGGCCCGCGTGGTCCAGTGCGAAGAGGATGTCGTAATGCAGAAGCTCCTTCTCGATCACCGGGCGCAGGCCCGCCCGATCGGACGAATTCATGGCCTGGTCGACCAGGTGTTGGAAATTGACCATCATGGCGAAGGGTCCTCCCGAGTTTGTCGAGAGGCCGACAGCCTCACATTGCGTTGCCGACCTGCGGCGATTTCATCCTTGGGCACGCCGATTTCCTCGAGATCCGCCATCGAGACCATGTGCAGATTGCGCCCCATGCGCTGGAGATCGCGCCAGGCCGTCAGCGGCTTGGCGAGACGCAGGGGGCGCTCGGTCTCGATCGTGCCTTCAAGAATATCCTCCGGCGCTCTGCTCGTGTGGCTGAACTCAATGGAGCCGAAAGGCGTATCGAACCGCCCCGACCGTCCTGTGGTCATCACCGTGATGAGCCCGACCGGGATCTGGGAGATCGCGCCATGCTCCGACAAGGCGGATTCCGCACTGATGTAGGACCAAGCGCCGCGGCGGAGCGCCACAGCGATCTTCTCCAGCAGATTGGTGCGGGGAGCGGTCGAGCGGGGGTTGATGTAGACACCATTGGTGGCCCGCTCGAGCAGGCCCTGCACAACGAGGCGCCGCACGGATTCGACGAAGGTCTTCTCGGAGCTTTCCATCATCAGTTTGCGCAGGTCCTCGACCCGGAAGACCTGACGGCCCTTCCTGTCCCATGCGTCGAGGATCTTGATGGCTTCGAGGGTCCGCATCCTTACCAGTCCACTGCTTCACTGCTCATTTATAGGTTTCATGTGTAGTGGTCAAGATCAACCGTTCAAAGCAGTCAACAGGTTTTCCATGCTAATATGGATTTGTCGTAGCGTGATACATACTGGCTGTGCGCTGGTTACAGCCCATCCGACACCGAACTAAAATGCGAAAACGATGGTACTTACGCTTGCTCTTCGACTTGGACCACCTCAACTGGAAACGGATGATGGTCCCCTAGCCGAATTCATCCAGTTTGACGCAGTCGAGGCGGGTCATCTAATCGGCCAGCCGTCCCTGCATTCCGCCAAGGTTTTGATTTCCACCCTCACCGGCCGCGAGGTCGATTGATCGCTGCGCCTTGCACGGATGGCCGCTATTCGGGTAACGCCGCAGTCGCCATGCCGCGCTGCCGTCAGTCGGCTTTCCGCCCTCCACGTCAATGGCGCAACACATGCAGCGGTCGGCCCGAACGTCTGCACTGCGGTTGAGCCGGAAATGCTACTGGACCGATATCGGCTTGAGCATGTCATCGGTGTCCAGTTTCAGCGCACTGCGCCAGAGCGGGGTCTTGAAGACATGGCATACATGCTTGCCCGCGCTGTCCTCGCGGGTCTCCACCAGGAGCCCCGCCCATTCCAGGGGCTGAAGAACGCAACAGGAGAACGCGGCCATGTCGCGCCAGCCGGCCGTATGCCAATCCTTCGGCTCTCCATAGAAGGCTTTGAACAAGGCGGCCTCGGTCGTGCCGTGGTCGGCCTCTACGTTGATGACGTTCATCCAGACATCCCACTTGCCGAAGGGGCGTTCATC
>CALAHL010000461.1 GCA_937891725.1 uncultured Rhodospirillaceae bacterium
CGGCGGGATCGGAATCAGGTTGAACAGGGCCAGAACCAGGTTGAGAAGGATCATCTTCTCCAGCACCAACAGCGACCACTCCATCGTCACATCCGGCAGCCACGCGACCACGTGGAGCAAAAGACACGCCAAATAGGCCAGAATCAGATTGGCCGCCGGCCCGGCCGCCGCCACCAGCGCCATATCCCGCCTGGGATTTCCCAGACGCGAGAAATTAACAGGCACCGGCTTCGCGTACCCGAACAGGAATGGCGCGCCCACCAGCAGCAACACCCCGGGGATCAGAACCGTGCCGATCGGGTCGATATGACGGAAGGGGTTCAGCGAGACCCGCCCCAGCAGCCGGGCCGTCGGATCCCCCAACCGGTTCGCCGCGTAGCCGTGGGCCGCCTCGTGCAGGGTGATCGCCAGCAGGACCGGCAGGATCCAGATCGAAGCCGCCTGCATGGTCGCATCGAAATTTTCGAAAAGATCCATCAGGCGTGACGCCCCTCGGTGTCCGGCCAGCTTGCCCCCAATGCCTCTGCAAGCTGCTCAGCGGTCCCGGAAGGTGCCGATTGCCCCTTGGCATGGACTTCGAAGCGAAGGGCATCCGCGCGTCTCGCACGGTCGGCAGCGCCGCCGTTCAGTTCCGGCACATGGGCCATGACCGGCTCCATCTCCGTCATATTCCCGTTGCAATGGAGCACGAGATCGCAGCCCGCCGCGATCGATGCCGCCGCCCGCTCTCCCAGAGTGCCGCCAAGCGCATTCATCGAGAGGTCATCGGTCATCAGCAGCCCTTTGAACCCGATCGTGCCGCGAATGACGCCCTCGATCACAACGTTCGATGTGGTCGACGGCCGCTCCGCATCAAGCGCGGTCAGAAGCAAATGGGCCGTCATCCCATAGGGTGCGTCGGCAAATGCCGTGAAGGGCGGAAAATCGTGCGCTTCCAATGTCTCGAGCGGCGTATCGATCCGGGGCAGATCGAGATGGCTGTCCGCCATGGCCCGACCATGACCGGGAATATGCTTGATCACTCCGGTGACGCCCGCATCCGCAAGTCCAGCGACCTGTGCCTGGGCGAGTGCGATCGTGGGCGCTATGTCAGCGGAAAACGCCCGCGCGCCGATCACGTCATGAGCGCCCGGTTGCGGCAAATCCAGCAACGGCAGACAATCCACATCGATGCCAAGCTCCGCGAGATCCGAGGCCAGCAGGTGCGCGTTGAGACGGCACAGACGCTCAGCACGACCCGGATCGCGCTCGTACAGGGTCCCGAAGATCGCGCCATTCGGATACTTGCGCCAATGCGGTCGGGTCATCCGCTGAACCCGGCCACCCTCCTGGTCGATCAGAACCGGGGCCTGCCAGCCCACCGTGCCGCGCATCTCCGTCACCAGATCCCGCACTTGGTCTGGGGACCCGACGTTCCGGGCAAACAGAATGAACCCGTAAGGCTTCTCGCGTTGGAAGAACGCGCGTTCGTCCGGTGAAAGCGTCAGCCCGGCACAGCCCAAGATCGCCGCCCGGGTTCCGGACGGAAAGGTCGTCTCGGGTGCGATCACGGATTGATGACCAGACAGGCCTGCTCCTGGGCCTTCAAGCGGGCGCAGATGTCCCGCGCCGAGGTCTCGCTGACATCTCCGCCTTGGATCCGGTAAAACACCCCCTTGGACGCGCCGAGATCGATCCGCTGGTAGTGCGGCGTCAAGGACCCCAAAACATCGGTATACCGCCGTTTCAGGCGGTTCCATTCACTGGCCGCTACCTCTTCGGTGCGCACGGCCGCCAATTGGACACGATAAGCGCCGGCGGCGGGCGCTGAGGGCTGGGTAACCGGCGCAGGCGTCGGTGCGGGCTGCGGCTCCACCTTTGCAGGCTCCGGCGCGGAGGGCGGTGCGGCTGGCACCACAGCAGGCGTCTCTGCGATCTGCGGCGGCGTCGCCGGGGTTTCAGCCGCCGGGGTCTGTTCCGGTTGCGGGATCACGGGTGCCGGCGCAGGCGTCACGATGCGCGCCGGCGGAATCGTTGTATCAGCCGACTCCGCAGGTGCCGCCGGTGCTTCGACAGCCGGCATTTCCGGCGGTGGGGCCGGCGCTTCCGGTGGAGGAAGCAGACGCTCGACCCGCGGCAGCTTGTCTTCTTCGGGACGCAAGGCATCGAAAACCAGCTTGTCCTGGTTCGGGATGTCCATGCCCCCGGGCTGTTCGGGGCGGATCTTCACAGGCCGGTTGTCCGCCTTGATCACCGGTGCCGCGCTGTCGCTTCCGGCATGGAGGCCGCGGTCATAGGCGTACCAAACCACCCCCGCAAAGGCGACCAGCGCGAAAGTCGCGAGGAACGCACCCACGGCACGCGACCGGCCGCCCCCAGCCGCCCGAAGCTCGG
This sequence comes from uncultured Rhodospirillaceae bacterium, assembly GCA_937891725.1. Classification (GTDB taxonomy): domain Bacteria; phylum Pseudomonadota; class Alphaproteobacteria; order Thalassobaculales; family Thalassobaculaceae; genus JANSYC01. The sequence goes on from CALAHL010000461.1 coordinate 2,374, forward strand.
GCGGCGGTCCGGGCCGATCCTCGGCGGGCACACGGAGGCGACCGCGATCCTCACTGTCGCTCATGCCAGCATATCCCTCTCAAAGCCGCCGTCCGTCACAGTTCATCCTGTTTCTGGTCAGACGCATCATCCGATACCTCGTCCCGCATCTCATCCTTGGGATGGACTCCCATCACCGCCAAACCGGACGCGATCACTGTCGCGGTCGCCCGCACCATCGCCATGCGGGCCAAGGTGACATCATTCTCTCCGGCCAGGATAAAGCGCATTTGTGCGTTCTCCTTGCCCTTATTCCACAGACCGTGGAACGCCGCCGCCACCTCGCCCAGATAAAACGCGATCCGATGCGGCTCATGCGCCTCGGCCGCCGCTTCCACCAGCCTTGGCCACCCGGAAATCAATTTGATCAGACCAAGCTCGTCTGGGTCGGTCAAGCCGCCGAGCGGGGCCTTGGCCAGGGCCGCGTCCGAGAGGTCGACGCCGGGCATCGCTTCCTCGGCCATGCGAATCACCGACGCGGCCCGGGCGTGAGCGTACTGAACATAGAACACCGGGTTGTCCCGATGCTTGTCCATAACCTTCTGATAATCGAACTCAAGGGTCTGGTCGTTCCGCCGGGTCAGCATGATGAACCGGAGAACGTCGGCGCCCACCGTTTCGATGATGTCGCGCAGGGTAACGAAGGTCCCGGCCCGTTTCGACATCTTCACCGGCTTGCCGCCGTCCATCAGGTGCACGAGTTGGCAAAGCTTGACGTCCAGATCGCCCTTGCGGTCGGTGATCGCAGAGACTGCCGCCTTCATGCGCTTGACGTAACCGCCATGGTCGGCGCCCAGCACATCGATCAGCAGCGGCGAGCCGCGCCGGACCTTGTCCAGGTGATAGGCGATGTCGTTGGCGAAATAGGTGTAGCTGCCGTCCGATTTCTTCAGCGGCCGGTCGACATCGTCGCCGAACTCGGTCGAGCGGAACAGCAGCTGCGGGCGCGGCTCCCAATCCTCGGGCGCCTTGCCCTTCGGCGGGTCGAGCACACCGGTATAGAGATTGCCGCGTTGCTCCAGGAACTCGAGCGCCTTGTCGACCGCTCCCGCCTGCACCAGGGCCCGCTCGGAGCTGAAGACATCCATATGGATGCCCAGGTCCAGCAGGTCACGCTTGATGTCAGCCACCATCAGCTCGATCGCCAAGCTCCGGATCGGCTCCAGCCACTCCGCTTCGGGCAAGCCGCGCCATTTATCGCCATCCCGCGCCACGATCGCCTCGCCGACCTCGATCAGATAGGCGCCGGGGTACTGGCCTTCCGGAACCGGCCCGATGTCCTCGCCCAAGGCTTCCAGATAGCGGTGATAGGCAGAGCGGGCCAGCACATCCACCTGGGCGCCCGCATCGTTGATGTAGTATTCCCGCGTCACCTGATATCCGGCCTTGGCCAGCAGAGCCGCCAGCGCATCACCGACCACAGCACCGCGCGCATGGGCCGCGTGCAGCGGGCCGGTCGGATTGGCGGAGACGTATTCCACGTTGACCGATTTGCCGGCTCCGGCGTCCCCGTCACCATAGGCAAGGCCGCGCTCCAGGATCAATCGGACATGGTCCTGCCAGAGCGTGTCGGACACGCGGATGTTGATGAAACCTGGTCCCGCCACCTCGACATCGGTGACATAGGGCAACTCCCGCAGCACCTCGGCCAAAGGTTCGGCGATCTCGCGCGGCTTCATACCCATTGGCTTCGCCAGCACCATGGCCGCATTGGTCGCCACATCACCATGCGAAGGATCGCGCGGCGGTTCCGCCGCGACCCGGTCGAGCGGCCCCGTCAACTCAACCTGAAGCTTGGTCGCCATTACCTCCAGTGACTTAAGAATATCATTCTGGAACATATTGAAAATATTCATTATATCTTGGCCTTCATATCGAACAAACGTCCGTGTTCCTCAAGCGCGAACCGGTCGGTCATACCGCCGATATAGTCCGCCACCCGGCGGGCGCGCGAGACATCGTCATCATCTCCATGCTGTTCATTCTCGCCCAACTGCCAGCTGGTCGGCAGGGTATTGGGCTCGGCATGGAACAGCTCGAACAGATCGGATAGCACCCGCTTGGCCTTGGTGGCCATCCGGTTGACCTTGTAATGCCGGTACATCCGGCGGAACAGGAACGCCTTCAGCACCCGGTTCCCTTCCACCAGGGCGTCGGAGAACGCGATCACCGGCCGATCCGCCTGGCGGATCTGATCCGGCCCATCCGGCCGAAGGGCGTGCAGCCTGAGCCGGCTTTCGGCCAGCAGATCATTCACCATCACACCGATCAGCCGCCGCACCGCCTCATGCACCCGGTGCTTTCTGTCGAGCGGGCCGAACTCGTCATGGATCTCCGTCAGGATCGGCGCGACCATCGGAATGTCCATCAGATCGTCAAATCCGAACAGGCCCGCGCGCAGACCATCGTCCACATCGTGATTATTGTAGGCGATATCGTCGGCCACCGCCGCCACCTGCGCCTCGGCGCTTGCGAAGGTGCCGAGATCGAGCGGCCAGGACCGATCCAATGCCGCGATCGTCGGCGGTACCGCATCCCCCGCCTTGGGTGCCAGGGGGCCGGTCAATGGCCCATTGTGCTTCGCCACCCCCTCGACCGTCTCCCATGTCAGGTTCAGTCCGTCAAATCGCGGGTATTTCCGTTCCAGCTGGGTCAGCACCCGGATGGTCTGATCGTTGTGGTCGAAGCCGCCATAGGGCGCCATGACCGCGTGCAACGCGTCCTCTCCGGCATGGCCGAACGGGGGATGGCCCAGATCGTGTGCAAGCGCCAAAGCCTCAGCCAGATCCTCATCCAGTCCTAGGGCTCGCGCAATGGTCCGCGCGATCTGCGCCACTTCAAGACTGTGGGACAGACGGGTGCGGTAGAAGTCACCCTCGTGGTAAACGAAAACCTGGGTCTTGTACTTCAAACGCCGAAAGGCACCGGCATGAATGATCCGGTCCCGATCACGCTGATAGGCTGTCCGCTCGGCACTTTGCTCCTCGTCGACCTGCCGACCCCGGCTGCTCGCAGACGCGCAGGCATAGGGCGCCAGAAGGATCCTGGTCGGATGGGTCTGGAAACTCTCGGTCTCGGCCATGGATTGTGACCCGCTGACAAGTGAACCGCTGCGATACGCCGAGCGGGTTGACGACGGCAGCTCACGGCCATCGGATTCGCGCGAAACCTACAAGCGCAGCCCTCATGCCGCAATGCGAAACAATTCGCTGCCGATATGCACCTAGTACGGCCCGGGCATTGACCCGGATTGTGCCGATCCACATATGCCGCATTGGAGATTAACGGGCGAGATGTGTTACGGTCTCATCCAACCGATGCCTCGCTCTAAGGAGGATATGCCGTGAATGAGATGAGCCCGAGTGACTCCGCCGACACACGCAGCTTCGGCGTGACCCCGTCCGCTGCCAAGCGGATCGCGGTTCTGTTGGCCCAGGACGACACCAACGCGACCCATATGCGGGTTGCGATTCTGGGCGGCGGCTGCTCCGGATTTCAGTATCAGTTCACCTTCGACGCCGAACTGAACGACGACGATCACGTTTACGAACGGGACGGTGTGACGGTCGTGGTCGACGACACATCGCTCGACCTGTTGTCCGGCGCCCAGCTGGATTACAAGGATGAGCTGATCGGCGCTTATTTCGCGGTCGAGAACCCGAATGCAAGTTCGTCCTGCGGCTGCGGCACGTCCTTCGCGATTTGATCACCTGAAGGCTTGCCAATTTCGCCGCTCCGTGACGAGATGCGGCCATGAAAATCGCGACCTGGAACGTTAACTCCGTCAAGGCTCGGCTGCCGAACGTGCTCGAGTGGCTGCGGACCGCCGCGCCTGATGTGGTCCTGCTGCAGGAGATCAAGACCGTCGATGACGGCTTCCCGCGTCTTGAGATCGAGGAACTCGGTTACGCCTGCGCAGTCCACGGCCAGAAGTCTTACAACGGCGTCGCCATTCTTTCAAAAATCGGGCTTACCGATGTCTCCGCCCGCCTGCCCGGCGACGATGCGGACGAGCAGGCCCGTTACCTGGAAGCGACAGTCGGCGGAACGCTTGGCTCAGGCGGTGTCCGCGTGGCGACGAGCTATCTTCCGAACGGCAACCCGGCCCCCGGCGACAAATTCGACTACAAACTCGGCTGGATGAAGCGGTTGCGGGACCGCGCGAACATGTGGATCGGCGAAGACGTCCCTGTGGTGCTTGGCGGCGACTACAACGTGATCCCGACCGACGAGGACGTGCACGATGCGGCGGCCTGGGAGGGTGACGCGCTGATCCGGCCGGACACACGGGCGGCCTTCCGTTCGATCCTATGGCTCGGCTACACCGACGGCTATCGCGCGCTCAATACGACGCCCCACAAATACAGCTTCTGGGACTATCAGGGCGGCGCCTGGCAGAAGGACAACGGCGTCCGGATCGACCACCTGTTGTTGAGCCCGCAGGCCGCCGATCTGCTGCGCGAGAGCGGGATCGACAGCGGGCCGCGCGGCAAGGAAAAGGCCAGCGACCACACACCGGTCTGGTGTGTCCTGGCCGAGCCCGCAGCATGAGCGACGGGGCGCCCATCGAAGGCGGATGCCTGTGCGGTGCCGTCCGCTATGAACTCGCCACCGTTCTGCATTCCGATCATTGCCATTGCCTGATGTGTCGAAAAGCCAGCGGCGCGGCCATGGTCTCCTGGATGACCGTGGCGGCTACAGCATTCCGCTGGACCAAAGGCACACCGCTCCTGTTCCGGTCCAGCCCAGTTGGCGAACGGAGCTTCTGCAAGGTCTGCGGCACCAAAATGACCTTCCGTCACGCAGAGATTCCCGACGAGATCGA
>CALAHL010000462.1 GCA_937891725.1 uncultured Rhodospirillaceae bacterium
CGATTACCCACCAGAGGAGACTCCGCCGGTCGCGGGGATTGTTGTTGCGGGGGCGGGCGCGTACGGAGCGCCACCGCTTGATCCCGAGGGCGCCGTCAAAGCCGGTGAGGCACCGGGTTCCGTGCGCTCGAACGGCATGATCTGTCCGAACTGCTTGAGAACGAGCCCTTGGTAGGTCGACACGAACTCCAGATTGCGCCGTGCCAAGGCCGCCTCCGCACCCTCGACGGTCCCGTTCACGAACAGGTCCACCGCCGCCATCGAGCGGGTCAGTTGCAGGACCTCATAGCGCGGCACGATGGAGGCGCCGTCCAACGCCCGCCGGATCTCGACCCAGCGCGCCATGGAATCGATCGGCACGACGACCGGAATCTTGGTCTCCACGCCCGGTCGCACCAGATTGTCCTGCCGCCATTCCTCGTCCAACAACGCGAGCGTCCGCTCGACCGCCGGCTTGAGACGCTCGGCCTCATCCGCCGCATCGCCCAGTCGCACCGTCTCGACCAGCATCGCACCAAGGCCCTCGGGGCCGATCCGACGCACGGTCAGCTGTGCCTCACCGCCGGCACGCGGCGACAGCGAGACCACGGCAGCCCCACCGGCGTCGTAGCGTTTCGCCAATTTCATCAGCGCATCCCGATCCCCGGCCAGCGCCTGCCCGGTCGAGACGTCGCGGATATCGGCGATATCCCCGAACGGCAGCACCGTCGGCACCACCCCGCCGGATGGAACCTGATACCAGGCCTCGCGCCAGGGGTTCGGCTCTTCCCAGAGGACCCGTCCGCCGTTGCCTTCGAAAATCGGGACGATCATAAGTGCGGCACGGGTGCCGGCTGCGAAAGCAGCGCCTGATTGCCGCAGCAAATCGGTGACCTGGGTCTTCGAGAACGCGAAACTCAAGGTGCCGAGGTAGCGCGTTGGCGAGGTGCGCTCCTCCTGAACTTCGTAGCCCAGGATCAGACGGGCCAATTCCTGGCCGGAGACTTCCGGAACCTGTCCGCGCTCCCCGGCTGGAACCAGGCTCTCGATCAGCTTGTCGAAGGCCAGCCGCTGGCCTTGCGCTACCGCCTTGCCACGCGCGGCCTCGGAATCCTCCGCCGTTGCGTCGACCCGGATATCGCGCACCGTATAAGGATCGACGGCCGCCGGAGCCTGGGCCGTCGCTTGCGAAAGCGGTGTCGCCAACAGCATCAGCACGCCCATCAAAACGAGCCGTCCCAGCATGGTTTGTCCTCCCGGAATTCCCGACCGCATTCGCCTCAATCCTTCACTTCCGTCATTCAACGCCATCAGGATATGGCCCTTCGCGCCCGCTCGCGCTATACCGCCACCCGATCCTGAGCCGATTGTGGCAGATCCGCATCTGTTGGAGGCGACCATAAACCCAGCCGACCCCAATCAACCACCCCGAAACGCGTCCGGGAACGCGCCGCTAACCTACCGCGATGCCGGTGTCGATATTGAGGCAGGCAATGCGTTGGTGGATGCGATCAAGCCGCTGGCAGCCTCGACGCGCCGTCCGGGTGCCGATGCGGACCTTGGCGGGTTCGGCGGATTGTTCGACCTCAGGGCCGCGGGTTTCACCGATCCGGTGCTGGTCGCCGCGACCGATGGCGTTGGCACCAAACTGCGAATCGCAATCGAGGCCAAGCGCCATGACGGTGTCGGCATCGATCTGGTGGCGATGTGCGTCAACGATCTGGTGGTGCAGGGTGCGGAACCGCTGATGTTCCTCGATTATTACGCAACCGGCCATCTGGAGATCCAGGTCGCCCGCGACGTGGTCGCCGGGATCGCGGAGGGTTGTCGGCAGGCCGGCTGCGCCCTGATCGGCGGTGAGACGGCAGAAATGCCCGGCATGTACAGCGACGGCGATTACGACCTCGCGGGATTCTCGGTCGGCGCCGCCGAGCGGGCGGACATCCTGACCCGCGATCAGGTGACCGCAGGCGACATCGTCCTCGGCCTGCGGTCCTCCGGCGTGCATTCGAACGGCTTCTCGCTGGTGCGCCGGATTGTCGAACGGGCCGAGGCCTCGTGGGACGCGCCCGCACCGTTCGACGAGAGCATGTCGCTGGCGGAAGCGTTGCTGGCTCCGACCCGGATTTATGTGAAGCCCTGCCTCGCCGCGTTGAAGACCGGTGGCGTCCACGGCCTTGTTCATGTGACCGGCGGCGGCCTGATCGAAAATCCGCCACGGATCTACGGTGATGACCTGGCCATGCGGATCGACCTCGGGGCCTGGCGTCCCAATCCGGTGTTCGGCTGGCTCAAAAACGCAGGCGGCGTCGCGGGGCCGGAAATGCTGCGGACCTTCAACTGCGGCCTCGGCATGCTGCTGGTGGTGTCCTCGGACCAGGTGGACGCGGTGACCGAAGCGCTGACTGACGCCGGTGAGGCTCCTGTGCGTATCGGCGTTATGGAAGCCCGGTCAGATACGACAGTCGTGTTCGATGGTCTGTCCAACGCGTGGCTGTCCTAGGCCATGGACCGGGTCAAAGTCGGGGTGTTGATCTCCGGGCGCGGGAGCAACCTGCAGGCGCTGATCGACGCGGCGGCCGCCCCCGATTATCCGGCCGAAATCGCGCTGGTGATCTCAAACATCCCAGAGGTCTATGGGCTTGAGCGGGCGCGGGCGGCCGGGATCGAGACCGCCACCCTTCCGCACAACAATTATCCGGACCGGGCCACGTTCGAACAGGCTCTCGCGCATGCTCTCAGAGAGGCCGGGTGCGAGATCGTCTGTCTGGCCGGGTTCATGCGGGTCTTGGGTGGAGCGTTCGTCGCCCAGTGGCCGAACCGGATGCTGAACGTCCATCCGTCCCTGTTGCCGTCCTTCAAGGGCCTGCACACCCAGCGCAAAGCGCTTGAAGCCGGCGTGACCCTGGCGGGATGTTCGGTTCACATCGTCACCCCGGATCTGGACGACGGTCCTATCCTCGCCCAAGCCGCCGTACCGGTTCTGCCTGGTGACACCGAAGACAGCCTGTCCGCCCGCATTCTGGAGCAGGAGCACCGGATCTATCCGGCAGCGCTTGCCTGGCTGGCCTCCGGACAGGTCCGGATCGAGGGGCGACGGGCGATCTTAGACAATGCCGACCGGCAGCCCGAAGCCCTGGTGATGCCGCCGGTCTGAAGGACCGAGACACGGGCGGCCCCGTTCGGTCTCTATCCCTCTTCCGCGCGGCACAGAGCTTGGGTATAAGGGCGCTGCGTTTTGTTCAGCGGGAGAATCCAGATGGCCAGTCACAATCATGCCGACGACAAGTTTCCGGAGCTCACCAGCGAGCACACCAAGATCTATTCCGGCTTTCTGAGCCTGGTGAAGTTCACGATGGGCGGAGCCATTGTCGCGCTGATCCTGATGGCGGTGTTCATCGTCTGATCCGTGCGGCGAACGGCTGAGCCGGGGACCTCAAACACCAAACGGCCGGTCCACCAGGGACCGGCCGTTTTCGTGTGCGCGACGGATCGAGATCAGCCGACGATTTCGTTGCCGCTGAAGAACTGCGCGATCTCGATCTGCGCATTCTCGGCGCTATCGGAACCGTGGACCGAATTCTCGCCGATCGACTTGGCGAACGCCTTGCGGATGGTGCCCTCGGCGGCTTCGGCCGGGTTGGTGGCGCCCATCACTTCGCGATACTTGGCAACCGCGCCCTCGCCTTCGAGGACCTGGACGACCACCGGGGCGGAAATCATGAAGTCCACCAGCTCACCGAAGAACGGCCGCGCCTTGTGGACGGCGTAGAAGGCCTCAGCCTGACCACGGGTCATCTGGATCCGCTTCTGCGCCACGATGCGCAGGCCTGCGCCCTCGATCATGGCATTGACGCCACCGGTCAGGTTCCGCTCGGTCGCGTCCGGCTTGATAATGGAAAACGTATGCTCGACGGCCATGGGATCTCTCTCGTTTGGTTCGAATGTCGGATTTCGCGCGCGTTATAGCGGGGCAAAGTCACAGGGGCAATGGAAAGCCTCAGCCTGGACCCGTTTACCCGGCCTTCTGCCAGCCGCCGGTCTCGGTCTGTTTCCAGTACGCAAGCGTATGACCGGCGTCCTTGTAGGCTTTCCAGCGCACCCGGGCCTCCGAGACGGCCTGATCGTCGCGGCCGTCGAACAGATTGAAGACCCGCGTGAAGGCCGAAGGATCCTCGGCATCCGCGCCGTCGACCAGGAACAGGAACCTGGCCCCGTTGGCATTGTCGCTGCCCTGGGTGATCCAGATCGGTTGGTCGTCCGGAAATCCGGTCTCGGCGGTGCCGTGCGGCAGCCAGGAGCGGTCGTCATAGGTCCAGAGCTGGCCATCGAGCCAGCCGACCCGCTCGGCCGAAGGGACGCGCACCAGCGCCCGTTCGCCGGCCTCGAGCGTTTTCTCCAGCAGTTTCGGAAGCGCCTTCTCGAGCGGCGTGGCGGTCAGGTGATAGAATCCGATATCCGCCACTTGCCGCTCCCGCCATTCCGATCAGCCCGCATTATCAGCCTTCGTAGTTGTCGCGCACCAGGCGATCCAGGGTCCGGACCATGAAGCCCGACGCCCCCTTCGGCGTGATCGGCCGGTCCTTACGGCTCCACGCGACACCCGCGATATCCATATGGACCCACGGCACCTTGTTCACGAACCGCTCCAGGAAACAGGCCGCCGTGATCGCCCCGCCCCACCGGGCGCCAGCGTTCTTCATGTCGGCGATGTCGCTGTCCATCATCTTGTTGTAGGCATCGCCCAGCGGCATCCGCCAGATCGGCTCCGCCACCGCGTCTCCGGCGGCCTGCAGCTTCTTCGCAAGATCGTCGTCGTTCGCGAAATACCCGCAGGTCTCCTCACCCAGAGACACCATCATGGCGCCGGTCAGGGTGGCGAGGTCGAGCATGAATTTCGGCTTGTACTTATCCTGGATGTACCAAAGCGCGTCGGCCAGAACCAGCCGACCCTCGGCATCGGTGTTGATGATCTCGATCGTCTGACCGGACATCGAGGTGACCACGTCGGACGGACGCTGCGCGTTGCCGTCCGGCATGTTCTCGACCAGGCCGAGACAGGCGACCACGTTGACCTTGGCCTTGCGGGCCGCCAGCCCGTGCATCAGCCCCGCAACCACGCCGGCGCCGCCCATGTCGAACTTCATGTCCTCCATGCCGCCCGCAGGCTTGATCGAGATGCCGCCGGTGTCGAAGCACACACCCTTGCCGACGAAGGCGATCGGCTGATCGCCCTTCTTGCCGCCGTTCCAGCGCATGATTGCCATCTTGCTTTCGCGCCGGCTGCCCTGACCGACGCCCAGCAGGGCGCCCATGCCCAGCTTGGTCATCTCCTTCTCACCCAGGATCTCAACCTCGACCCCCAGCTTGGAGAGCCCCTTCACCCGGTTCGCGAACTCTTCGGGGAACAGGACATTCGGCGGCTCGGACACCAGATCGCGGGTGAACGCGACGCCTTCTGCCACGGCGGCCTCGACCTCATGCAGCTTTTTCGCCTTGGCATGCGCGTCCAGCATCACCGTCAGCTTGGACAGGGCCGGCTTGTCGTCTTTCTTCAGCGTGGTCCGGTACCGGTCGAACCGGTAGCCGCGCAGGCCGAAGCCCATCGCGACATGGGCCGCCAGGTCCGGAAGCGCATCACCACCCAGCTCCAGCACCACAGCGGCTTCCTTCTCGCCGGAATGGGCCAGATCCACATAGATCGATCCACCCAGGGCGGCGGCCCCGTTCACATCCAGCTTATCCGGATCGCCGACCCCCAAAAGCACCACCCGGCCTTCGGCGGAGAACACCGTCAGGGTTTGGCCGACCTTGCCGGAAAACTTCGAGGTCGCGATCGCGCCGGACAGCAATCCTGCCAGATCCTTGTCAAGGGCGGCGGCGGTCGGCGACAGTTTGCCGCCATCGGCGACCGTCACGACGAACGCGCCTTTGGTCGGGCGGGCGGGCTTGGCGAATGCGATCTTCATAGAGCGCTCCTGTGAAACGGTCGGCCAGGTTGCGGGACCGACCGGTTTGGGGTAGCCGTCGAGGCCAAATCCTGTCAATGCCGGGCGGTGTGAATTCCCAGCTTAAGACAGTATCATGCACGGACACACCGGAAAGGCGACCTCCTCGTCCGACCCGGACCGTGACCAGACGAGGCAGACCGAACGACGATGCGGCTTACGATCTATCTTACCGGACAGATTCTGACCGCCATGCTGTTCGTCGTGGTGTCGCTGACCTGTGTGATTTGGTTATCGCAATCGCTTCGGTTCGTAGATCTGATCGTCAATCGCGGTCTTCCGATCACCACCTTCATCACCCTGACCGTCATGCTGATGCCGACCTGGCTGTCGATCGTGCTGCCGATCGCAACGTTCGGCTCGACCCTGTTCGTCTACAACCGCCTGGCCAATGATCGGGAGATGGTCGTGATGGCGGCCGCCGGGATCAGCCCTCTACGTCTGGCCCGACCGGCGATGGGGGTGGCGGTTCTGGCCACCCTGCTGTGCTACGTCATGACGCTGTATCTCGTTCCGATGAGCTATCGCGGCTTCAAGGAACTGCAATTCCAGATCCGCCACAATCTCGAGCATCTGGTCCTGAAGGAGGGTGAGTTCCGCACCTTGGGCGACGACGTCACCGTCTACATCCGAAGCCGCGAAGAGGATGGGCAGCTCTATGGGCTGATCGTTCACGATCAGAGCGACCCAACGGCATCGGTCACCCTGGTCGCCGAACAGGGTGCCCTGGTCGACAGCGAGACCGGGCCCCGGGTCGTCATGGTGAACGGGAGCCGTCAGGAGCGCGATACCGCGACCGGCCGGGTGAATATCCTCTATTTCGACCGCTATACCATCGACCTCGGGACCATGAAGGCGAATGTCCAGCGGAACTACCGCGACCAGAACGAGCTGTTCGTGAGCGAGTTGCTGTTCCCGGACCCCGCCACCACCAACCCGAACGACCTGAACGACTACATCGCGGAAGGGAACCAGCGGCTGACCTCCCCGCTGCTGGCTCTGTCCCTGACGGCCATCGGCCTTGCGGTCATGCTTTCGGGCGAATTCTCGCGCCGAGGCCAGACGATTCGCATCCTGGCCGCGGTTGGCTTGGCCGGAATCGCAGAGGCGGCGGGTCTAGGGTCGAAGTTTCTGGCGGCGAAAGAGCCCGCGTTTATCGCCTTGATGTGGATCAGCGTTCTGTTGCCGGTCTTGCTGTCGTTTGCCGCCCTGTCCCGCAATCGCCTGCGGCGCCCTTCTGCCGCGCTTTCGGCCGAGGGATAGGTCAGGCGATGCGGTATTCGTGGACCCTGCTCGGTTATTTCGGCAAGCAATTCACCACCTGGGTGCTGGGCACGTTTGGCGCGATCATGTCGATCGTCTTCCTTCTGGATCTGATTGAATTGATGCGACGCGGCGCCACCAAGGAAGAGGCGACCTTCACGCTGCTTCTGGAAATGGCGCTCTTGAAGATGCCCCAGATGGCGATGCAGATCCTGCCTTTCGCAGTTCTGTTCGGCTCAATGCTGGCGTTTACCCGGATGACACGGACCAACGAGTTGGTAGTGGCCCGGGCTGCGGGCGTGTCGGTCTGGCAGTTCCTCGTACCGGCGATCATGGTCGCGGTCCTGCTCGGTGGATTCAAGGTCACGGTCTTCAACCCGTTGGCCTCGGTCATGACCGAACGGTTCTCCCAGCTGGAGGATCGGGTCCTGCGCAATCAGGCCGACAGCTTCCTGACGGTCGGCAGCGGCGGGCTTTGGATCCGCGAGCAACCGGACGATCAACATCAGAACGTCATTCACGCCCGCTCGGTCCGAAGCACCGATGGCAGGCTCGACGATGTGATGATCATGATCTTCGATGCGGACGACCGATTCATCCGACGGATCGACGCTCCCGCCGCGGACCTGAAAGCCGGCCAATGGCTGCTGCAAGACGCGGTGGTGACCACCTCGACCGGTCGACCGACCCTGCAGCCTGAGGTTTCGGTCGAAACCCGACTGACCATCGATAATCTGCAAGACAGCTTTGCCTCGCCTGAGACCATGTCGTTTTGGGAGCTTCCTGGGTTCATAGCGATCTTGGAGAATGCGGGGTTCTCCGCCGTCAAACATCGGCTGTACTTCCACGCGCAGCTCGCCTCCCCCCTGCTTCTGATCGCAATGGTCCTGATCGCCGCGACCTTCTCGCTGCGGCTGACACGGCGCGGCGGAACCCTGCTTTGGGCTTCCAGTGGACTGTTCTTCGGTTTCCTGTTGTATTTCCTGTCTGATTTGGTGTTCGCGCTCGGGCTGTCCGCCCGGATTCCGGAAGTTCTGGCGGCATGGGCCCCGGCGACGGTGACCATGCTACTAGGGCTCACAAGCCTATTGCATCTCGAGGACGGATGACGGTTCCAACAGCCCTTCTCGAATCGGTCCGGCGCCGTGCGACCCGGCGGTTCCTCTCGGTGCTCCCCGTGCTGGCACTCATCCTCTTCTCGCAGCTGGTGAACAGCGCTGCGCGCGCGCAGTTCTCCGGCAACCGGTCGGTCCCCGATGGTCCGGTCCTGCTGATCGCGGACGAGTTGATCTACGACGAGAACCTGGGTCTGGTCACCGCCCGCGGATCGGTCGAGATGCAACAGGGCGATCGGGTCCTGATGGCCGATACGGTGACCTACAGCGAGAAGACCGACGTCGCCACGGCTTCCGGAAACGTCTCACTTCTGGAGCCCGAGGGCGAGGTTCTGTTCACCAACTACGCGGAGCTCAACAACGAGCTCAAGACCGGGTTTCTGGACAACCTGCGCTTTCTGATGTCGGACGGCAGTCGGGTGGCCGCCAACCGGGCCCGGCGCACCGCCGGGGACCGCAAGGTGATGGACCGCGCCGTTTTCTCGCCCTGCAACCTCTGCCGCGAGGATCCGACCCGCGCGCCACTTTGGCAGATCAAAGCCGTGCGGGTGATACATGACGAGCGCGCGAAGGACGTGATCTACGAGGATGCCACAATCGAGTTCTTCGGCGTTCCGGTAGCCTACACACCCTACTTGCGTCATCCGGATCCGACGGTGGATCGACGCAGCGGTCTGCTGGCACCTCGCATTGGCTATTCCGGAGAACTGGGCGCGATCTACAGCCAACCCTATCATCACGTTTTCAACCCCTCTCAGGACATCACATTGGAGCCAATGATGTTCTCGAACGAGGGCGGGGTGGTGTTCACCGAGTACCGTCAACGTTTCGAACGGGGCGAGATCAATCTGAAGGGGTCCGTTGCCTATGTCGACGAGCACGACAATTCCGGCAACGAGACCGGCGAACAGGGCGTGGAGGGGCACGCGGATCTGGAAGGCCGGTTCGATCTGAATGAAACCTGGCGCAGCGGGTTTGATTTTGAGCAATCGAGCGAGCGAACCTACATGCGCAGGTTCGGCTTTCAGACCGACGACATCCTGACCACCAGACTCTACACGGAAGGCTTTCGGGGACGGAACTACGCCGCCGTCAACGCGTATAAGTTCCAGGATCTCCGTGCGTCGACCAACCCGGACAACACCCCCACGATCCTGCCGCTCTTTGAGTACAATCATGTGGGCGAGCCGGGTCGCTACGGCGGGCAGACCTATCTGGACGCGAGCCTGCTATCCCTGACACGCGACAAGGGCACCGACAGCCGCCGGATCTCGGCCGTGAGCGGTTGGAAACTGCCCTATACCGACAATCTAGGTCAGATCTTCACACTCGATACGCGGGTCCAGACCGATGGCTACCTGGTCGACGAGAGCGGCAATGGCGACGGCAGCGACACAACCGGGCGGGTTTTCCCGCAACTCGGCCTGAAATGGCAGTACCCGTGGGCGCGCCGCACCGGAACCTCAACCCAAATGATCGAGCCTATCGTCGGACTGGTCCTCGGGCCTCGGGGCAGCAATCCGGACGAGATCCCAAATGAGGACAGCTCATCCTTCGAGTTCGGCACCGACAATCTCTTCCGGCTCAACCGGTTCGATGGGGTCGACCGGGTCACCAGCGGATCCCGCGTCGACTATGGCCTGCGCACCGGTGTCTACGGTGACGATGGCGGCTCCACAGAGGTCATGTTCGGACAAAGCTACCGGTTCTATGGCACCGGCGCTTTCGGAGAAGGCACCGGGTTGGAAGACGATGTCTCGGATTATGTCGGTTCTGTAAAGGTCACACCCCTGCCCGGATTTGATCTGAACTATCGGTTTCGTCTCGACAAGGATGACGGCGCGTTTCGCCGAAATGAAATCGGGTTCGGAATCTATCAACCCCGGTTCTCGATCATCGCCAATTACATCAGCCTGAACGGCACCGCGACCAGCGGACTTGCGGGCGGCAGCGAGCAGCTCGAAACGGCGGGCAGTGTGCGGTTAACCGATCACTGGGGCCTGAATGGCGGTGTGATTCAGGACTTGTCCGATGGCGGAAACAGCTTGCTTCGTGGCAAGTTGGGCATCAGCTATCAGGATGAATGTCTGATCTTCGGTCTTGATTTCGAGCGGTCTTCGATCGAAGACGAGGATATCGAGCCCGACGACCGGGTGATGTTCCGCCTGGTCCTGAAGCATCTGGGCGGAGTAGAGAGCCAGTGACCCGACGGTGCGTCCCTTGTTACACTGTGCGCACGCTTGAATGACATGCGGAACGAATTGAAAGACCGAGCTATGGACCGAACGCTTTCAGCGACAGTTCGACGATGGTCCGTCGCTGCGGCGGCACCTCTTGCCATTGTGATCACACTGGCATCGGGATCTCTGTCGATCGCGCCGCGCCCCGCTATGGCCCAGGACATCCAGCGTATC
>CALAHL010000463.1 GCA_937891725.1 uncultured Rhodospirillaceae bacterium
CGACGAAGATGGCGCGGTTGCGTGGACGATCGCCCCGCGGCGAGCGGTGCCGGGCGCCGATCCCGCACGGGCACTGGAAGACCACGACCTTCGTCGGCGCGCTGCGCCTGTCCGGCATGACCGCGCCGATGACACTCGACGGCGCCATGTACGGTGCTGCGTTCCTCGCCTGGGTCGAACAGGTTCTGGCACCGACCCTGAAGCCGGGCGATATCGTCGTCATGGACAACCTGCCTGTAAATTCGCGCGCAATAGTGACCCCCTGAGGGTCGGTTTTCGCGTCCAATCCTGACCCCCTTTATCGCTGTGTGTCAGTGTTCCTTCCTTTTGCCGTGAGCGGCAGGGGAAGGGTGATTGGGGATGATTGGCGTGGACATGATCGGCGAGATACGGCGCGCTTATTTCGAACAAGGCCGGCCCATCAAGGAGATCGTGCGCACACTGCGGGTGTCACGCGCGACGGTGCGCAAGGTGATCCGCGGTGGGGCGACCGAGTTCAAGTACGAGCGCGGCGTGCAACCGGCACCGAAGCTGGGCGAGTGGATCGAGGTTCTGGCCGAGATACTGGAGCAGGAAGCGAAGCTGCCGCGGCGGGAGCGTCGCTCGACCCAGCGCCTGTTCGAGGAACTGCGCGGGCGCGGCTATGACGGCGCCCACGACAGCGTGCACCGGTTCGCCAAGGCTTGGCGGGACGAACGGGCCCGGGTTCCGGCCCAGGCATTCGTGCCGATGAGCTTTGCCCCAGGCGAGGCGTACCAGTTCGACTGGAGCCACGAGACGATCACGCTGCAGGGACTGCCGCTGACGATCAAGGCGGCGCACATGAAGCTGTCGCACAGCCGCATGCCGTTCGTACGTGCCTATCACCGCGAGACCCAGGAACTGGTGTTCGACGCCCATGACAAGGCGTTTCTGTTTTATGGCGGGGTCTGCCGGCGCGGCATCTACGACAACATGAAGACGGCGGTGGAGGCGATCTTCGTCGGCAAGGCGCGCCAGTATAACCGGCGCTTCCTGCAGATGTGTTCGCACCATCTGATCGAGCCGGTGGCCTGCACGCCGGCGGCGGGCTGGGAGAAGGGACAGGTCGAGAACCAGGTCGGCAACCTGCGCGACCGGCTGTTCCGCCCCAAGCCGCGGGTGAAGAGCCTGGTCGAGCTGAACGCGTGGCTGGAAGACCAGTGCATCGCCTATGCCAAACGAACCAAACACCCGGAGTTCAAGGATCGGACCGTCTGGGACGTGTTCCAGGACGAACGGGCGAGCCTGATGGAGCTGCGCGGGCCGTTCGACGGCTTCGTCGAGAAGACGGTGCGGGCCACCACGACCTGCCTGATCATGGCCGATCGCAATCGCTATAGCGTCGATGCGCGCGCCGCGGGCCGGATGGTGCTGGTGCGCTCCCACGCCGAGCGTATCGTCGTGCTGTTCGAGGACGCGGTGGTGGCGGACCATGCCCGCCAGTTCCGGCACGACCAGATCATCTACGATCCCTGGCATTATCTGCCGGTTCTGCTGAGGAAGCCCGGCGCTTTGCGCAATGGCGCCCCCTTCAAGGACTGGGACCTGCCGCCGGCACTGGCTCAGGTTCGCGCCAAGCTGAAGAGCCACGCCGACGGTGACCGGCAGTTCGTCAAGGTGCTGGGCGCGGTGCTCGATCATGGGCTGGCGGCCGTCGAGGCGGCCTGTGCCGAGGCGCTGGAGGCCGGCATCGCCAGCGGCGATGTGATCCTCGCCGTGCTGGCCCGCCGCAGCCAGCCGCCACCCGCGCCGAGCATCACCACGCCCGATGCGCTGCGCCTCAAGATCGCACCGCTGGCCGATTGCGGCCGCTACGACAGCATAAGGAAGGTCGCCTGATGGAACGTCATGAGATCCTCGAGGTCATGAGCGAGCTCAAGCTCTACGGCATGCACGCCAGCTTCGACGAGGTCGCCGGCAAGGGCCTGAACCGGCGCGACGAACTCTATCCGCTCATCGCCAGCCTGCTCCGGGCGGAACGCACCCACCGCCAGGCACGATCGATCACCTATCGGATCAGCGGCGCCAGGTTCCCGGTCCTGAAAGACCTCGACAGCTTCGTCTTCACCGATACGCCGGTAGATGAAGGCCTGGTCCGCGAGCTTGCCACCGGCGCCTTCCTCGACGCCAGGCGCAACGCCATCTTCATCGGCGGCACCGGCACCGGCAAAACCCATCTGTGTATCGCCGTCGCGTCCGCCGTGATCCGCGCCCGCGCCAGGGGGCGGTTCTTCAACCTCGTCGATCTGGTCAACCAACTCGAGCAGGAGAAGGCCGCGGGCAAGAGCGGCAGGCTGGCCGAGAAGCTGCTGCGCCACGACCTCATCGTCATCGACGAACTCGGCTATCTGCCGTTCAGCCAGGCCGGTGGACAATTGCTGTTCCATCTGATCAGCAAGCTCTACGAGAACACCTCGCTGCTGATCACCACCAATCTCGCCTTCGCCGATTGGCCGCAGGTCTTCGGCGACGCCAAGATGACCACCGCCATGCTCGACCGGCTGACCCATCACTGCGACATCATCGAGACCGGCAACACCAGCTGGCGCTTCAAAAACCGCAGCTGACAAACCCTCCCCCGGCCCCCCTCCCGCGCTTACCCGCGTGGGCGCACAGGAGGGACCCACGCCCTCCGCTCCGCGCAACGCCAACGGCGCTGCGCTACGGGCGCGGGTCCCTCCTGTGCGCTACACGGATAAGCTCATTCCTGCGCATCCAGAGGGGTCGCGATTGGACGCGAAAAGGGGGTCACGGTTGGAAGCGAATTGACAGTCGGAGGCGGGGCATGTTCGGTGTGGATTTATACGGTCGAGTTCGGCTGGCGGT
>CALAHL010000464.1 GCA_937891725.1 uncultured Rhodospirillaceae bacterium
GTGTCTCATGGATCGACATGTTTGAATTTTGTGCGTTGCCGCATGCACAAAACTTATTCACAACCAATTGAGAGAGTCACTAAGCTATTGAATGTAAAAAGGTAAATGTGTGTTCTTTGAAAAGACCCTTTTTGAAAAATGGTAAATTTTGTAAATTGTGTGCAAATGCGAAAGATCTTGGACTAGGCTCTTCCCTGCAACGAGGGATAGAGTTCCGGAGTCTCGATGGACGCGCTCGACCACAAGACCATGCTTGGCCACAAGATCCGCCGGTTTCGGCACGACCAGGGTTTGAGCCAGACGGACATGGCCGGGCAGCTCGGAATCTCCCCCAGCTATCTCAACTTGATCGAACATAATCAGAGACCGGTCACCGTGCCTTTGCTGTTCAAGCTGGGTCAGGCCTTTGAGATCGATCTGAAAGCTTTTGCCGAAGACGACGATCAGCGACTGGCGGCCGGCCTTGTCGAGGTGTTCGGCGACCCCGTCTTCAACGGCCGCCGTGTCTCGGACCGTGAGTTGCGCGAGTTTGTCGCCACCGCTCCGGCCGCCGCCCAGGGCATGCTGGATCTTTATCAGGCCTATCGTCAGCTATGGGAAAGCACCGAGGCGCTCGCGCACGAACAGCAGGGAGATGGGACCGTCGATCCCCGCCGCACGGCACCGCCGCCAGTCGAGGAGGTGCGCGGCTTTCTTGAGCGCAATGGCAACCATTTCGACACACTGGAACGCGCCGCCGAGGAGATCTGGGCGCATGCCGGCTTGGAGCGCGACACCCTGTTCGCGGGGGTTCGCGACCATCTGCGGCAGGTGCACGGCGTCGATGTTCGGGTGTTGCCGCCGGACGTATTGGGAGACACGCTCGGCCGGTTCGACCTGCACCGCAAACGCGTCCTGATCGCCGAAACCCTGCTGCCCTCCGCCCGGCTGTTCCATATCGGTGTGCAACTGGCCCTGCTGGGTCAACGGGAGCGGATCGAGGCGATCGTGGAGACGGCGGACTTTGAGAGCGAGCAGGCCCGCGCGCTCGCAACCGGACAATTGGCCAGCTACTTCGCGGGTGCACTGATGATGCCCTATATGCCGTTTCTGGAAGCGGCCAAGGACCTGCGCTACGACGTGGAGCGGTTGCGGCGGCGCTTCAACGGGAGTTTCGAGCAGATCTGCCACCGGCTGACGACCATGCAGCGAGCGGGCGCCAAGGGTGTGCCGTTCTTTTTCCTGCGGGTCGACAATGCCGGCAACGTCTCCAAACGGCTGGACGGGGGCGGATTTCAGTTCGCACGCTTCGGCGGCACCTGCCCGCGTCTGGTGGTGCACGACGTGTTCCTGCGCCCCGGTCATGTCCACACCCAAACCGCCCGTCTGCCGGACGGCACCACCCACCTCATCCTGGCACGGGCGTTGGAGCCGGTCGGCGGTATCGACGAGGATCTGCAACCCCGGCACGCGGTGGCACTCGGCTGCGACATCAAGGATGCCGACAAGCTGGTCTACGGGGACGGGTTGAACCTCAAGAAGCTTGCCCGGGTGGTTCCGGTCGGCGTGAACTGCCGGGTCTGCGAACGGATCGACTGCACCCATCGCGCCCATCCTCCGGTCAACCACAAGCTCCGCATCGATCCCGGCGTTCGCCGCGCGCGGCCGTTTGAATTCGTCAGATAGCAGGCCGGTCTTCAAGCTCTTGGAGCCGAGCGCCATTTATTGACAGATGGGTCGTTCTTTTATAAGAACAAACCATGAACATTAAATACCGCATCTCCCCTGATACACCTGCCGGGCCGACCGATATGGGGGCCTTGCGGGAGCTTGTGCGGAGGATGGAGCGGGGAGACGGGACCGTCCCGGCGCGCGGACTGGTCCTCGGGTGCCCCGCTCTGGACGATGCTTTGCCGGAGGGCGGCCTAGCGCTCGGACGGGTGCACGAGGTGCTCGGCCCCGCCCGATCGGATGTGCGGGATGCGGCGGCATTCGGCTTCACCATCGCCCTCTTGGCCCTGTTGATGAAAGCACGCCCGCAGGAGGGGCCGGTGATCTGGTGTCCGCGCAGTGCAAACCTGCTGGGCGGCACGCTCTATATCCGTGGACTGGTGGGCCTGGGTCTGGACGCCGACCGGTTGATCCTGGTCGAGACACGAGATGAGGCGGAGCGAGTTTGGGCGCTGGAAGAGGCGTTGTCGACCAAGGGCGTGCTGGCCGCCCTCGCGGAGCTCGATCCGGTGCGCGCGGACAGGCGGGACAACAAGACCAACCGGCGGCTGCAACTGGCGGCTGAACGCAGCGGTGTGACGGGATTTCTGCTCCGTCCGCGCATGACGACCGCCTCTGGGGCGGCCGCTCGCACCACGACCCTCGTCGAAAGCCGCTGGCAGGTCAGCGCCGCGCCCTCGCCGCTCGGACCACACGACGCCCGGCCGGTCTGGTCGGTGCTGCTGGAGCGCGCGAAACGCGCCCGACGCCTGGCATCCGAGCCCCGCCGGATCGCCTGGGATGCACCGCATATGTCTTTTTTCGAGGTGTTCGACCGACCGGCAGCAGCCGCACAGGACCCCCTCGTCCCGGAAACCAGAGGAGATCGCCGTTATGGCCGTGTTGCATGAGACCGCCCCGCACTCCCGCCGAATCCTGTCGCTCTGGCTGCCCCGCTTTGCCACTGAGCGCCGGGGCATCGAAGCGCAGGAAGACCGTCCGCTGGCCCTGACCCGGGCCGAGCGGGGCCGGCTGGTGCTGACCGCGGTCGACGCCAAAGCGACGGCGTTGGGCCTCGAACCCGGCATGGCGCTCGCCGATGCCCGCGCGATGGAACCCGAACTGGCGGTCGCCGACTGGTCGATGGAGGAAGACGGCACCCTGCTGCGCGATCTGGCTCGCTGGTGTGTGCGCTACACCCCTTTGGTCTCGCTTGATCCGTCCTCCAGCTGTCTGTCCGGAACCATCGGCGGCGATGCCGGGCTGTGGCTGGATGTCACCGGCTGCGCGCATCTGTTCGGAGGCGAGGAGGCGATGATCGCCGATCTGGTGAACCGATTGGCCGGACTCGGCCTGACCGCGCATGCGGCCCTGGCCGGAACACCCGGCACCGCCTGGGCGATCTCCCATCTCGCCGCCCCCGCCAAAGGCTGGTGCGTGGTTCCGGACGGTCGGGAACATGCCGCGATTCGGGATCTTCCGACCGTCGCCCTCCGCCTGCCCGCCGCCGATGTGGAGGCGCTGGAGCGGATGGGGCTGCGTACGGCGGGTCATCTGATGGACCTGCCGCGCGGCCCGCTGACCGCCCGGTTCGGGGTGGAACCCGGCCGTCGGATCGATCAGGCTCTGGGGCGTATCAGAGAGCCGATCACCCCGCTTGCCCCACCCGCCCCGCACCGGGTCCGGTTCGGCCTGCCGGAGCCGATCGCCGACCGGCAGGATCTGGCCCACGGGGTCCGCCGCCTGCTGGCCCGAATGTGTACGCGGCTGGAACAGGAGCGGGCAGGGTTTCGCCGCCTGCGGATCGACTTCTTCCGGGCGGACGGCACCACCCGGTCCCTCTCGCTGTCCACCGGCCGGCCGGTGCGGGATCCGGACACCCTGTTCCGCCTGATCGACGAGAAGCTGGACCATCTCGATCCCGGGTTCGGTGTCGATGTGATGGTCCTGGAAGGCGAAGTGGTCGAGACCACAGTCACCCATCAGCGCGACCTCGCGGGAGGAATGGCGGGTGCGACAGGTCGCGACGACGAGGCGGTGTCGACCTTGCTGGACCGACTTACCAACCGGCTGGGGCCGACCAGCGTGCATCGTTCCCTTCCCGTCGAAAGCCATCTTCCGGAGCGGGCTGAGGCACGCGCACCGGCTCACCGCCCGACACATTGGAAGACTGCCCGCATGCCCTCCGTGCCGCGCCCCATCCGGCTGTTGCCCCGACCGGAGCCGGTGGAGGCGATCGCCCTGCTGCCCGACCATCCGCCCGCCAAATTCCGGTGGCGCGGGGTCGACTATCGGGTGGCTCGCGCGGCCGGCCCCGAGCGGTTGGCGCCGGAATGGTGGCGACCCGAGGACAGCCATACCCGCGACTATTTCCGGGTCGAGGATGGCGAGGGGCGTCGGTTCTGGCTGTACCGGGAGGGGCTGATTGAACGCGGACAGGCGGCCTCCTGGATGATGCACGGTCTGATGGCCTGAACGGGCGATCCATGGCCGAATATGCCGAGCTGTGCGTCACCAGCAATTTCTCGTTCCTGAACGGTGCCTCGCACCCGGAGGAGCTGGTGCGGGTGGCCGCTGGCCTTGGTTTGCAGGCGATCGCGATCACCGACCGAAACAGTCTGGCGGGCGTGGTCCGCGCCCATGCGGAGCTCAAACGGATAGCAGAGGACGGCGGAGGCGCGATCCAGCTGATCCCCGGCGCCCGGATCGAGCTGCAGGACGGCCCGCCGGTGATCCTGCTGCCGACCGACAGGAGCGCCTATGGCCGCGTGTCCCGGCTGATCAGCCTGGGACGCAGACGCGCGCCCAAGGGAACCTGTCTGCTGACACTGGCCGACCTGAAAGCCCATGATGCGGGATCGATTCTGATTCTCCCCCCGCCCGACACCGCCGGTCCGGACCAGAACTTCATCGACGCGGCCGCCAGCCTGGCCACAGGTCGGGACGAGCGCGTCTACCTCGCCCTCTCCCGGCTATATCGCGGCGACGACGACGCGCGGCTCGCCGCCCTCTCGGATCTCGGCACACGGCTTGGTCTTCCAGTATTGGCGACCAATGACGTGCTCTACCACGCACCCGATCGGCGGCCGCTTCAGGACGTGCTGAGCTGCATTCGGGAGCAGACCACGATCGATGCTGCCGGGTACCGCCTCGCCGCCAACGCCGAACGGCATCTGAAACCGCCTGAGGAAATGGCCCGGCTGTTCCGCGACCACCCAAGTGCCGTCGCGAACAGCTTGGAGATTTCCGCCCGCTGCCGGTTCTCGCTCGATGAGCTGCGCTACGAATATCCCGAGGAGGTGTCCGACGACCAAAACCCGCAGGACACCCTGGAGCGTCTGACCTTCGAGGGCGCAGATCTGCGCTATCCGGACGGTATACCGGACAGAGTCCGGACACAGATCGCCCATGAGACGGCGCTGATCGCGAAGCTCGAGTACGCTCCCTACTTCCTGACCGTGCACGACATCGTCCGCTTCGCCCGGTCGCGCGGCATTCTGTGCCAGGGGCGCGGCTCGGCGGCCAATTCGGCCGTCTGCTACTGCCTGGGCATCACCGCCATCGACCCGGTCAAAATGGACCTGCTGTTCGAACGCTTCGTCAGCGAGGCCCGGGGCGAGCCGCCGGATATCGACGTGGATTTCGAGCACGAGCGGCGGGAGGAGGTGATCCAATACATCTACCGAAAATACGGCCGGCACCGGGCCGGTCTGGCGGCGACCGTGATCTCCTACCGGGCCCGCTCGGCGTTGCGGGAGGTCGGCAAGGCGATGGGACTGTCCGAGGACACGGTCGGGGTGCTATCCGGGCAGGTCTGGGGGTGGAACGGCGAGGGGGTGAACGACGAGCGGGTTCGGGAGATCGGCCTCGACCCCGAAGACCGGCGGCTGCGTCAGACCCTAATCCTGGCCGGTCAGATCAGCGGGTTTCCCCGCCATCTCTCCCAGCATGTCGGCGGCTTCGTGATCACCCATGGGCGGTTGGACGAGCTGGTGCCGATCGAGAACGCGGCGATGGAAGACCGCACGGTCGTCGAATGGGACAAGGACGATCTGGATACGCTCGGCATCCTGAAGGTCGATGTGCTTGGGCTCGGCATGCTGAGTTGCATACGGCGGGCCTTCGATCTGCTGCGAGAGCACAAGGGCGTGGACTTCGACCTCGCCACCGTTCCGCAGGATGATCCTGCGGTCTACGACATGCTGTGCCGGGGGGATTCCCTGGGCGTGTTCCAGGTCGAGAGCCGGGCGCAGATGGCCATGCTGCCGCGCCTGCGACCTCGGACGTTCTACGATCTGGTCGTGCAGGTGGCGATCGTCCGGCCGGGGCCGATCCAGGGTGACATGGTTCATCCGTATATCCGCCGTCGCAATGGCGAGGAGCGGGTCGCCTATCCATCGGACGCACTGCGCCAGGTGCTCGGCAAGACCCTAGGCGTGCCGCTGTTCCAGGAGCAGGCGATGAAGATCGCCATCGTGGCCGCCGGATTCACGCCGGACGAAGCCGACCGGCTGCGCAAGGCGATGGCCACCTTCAAACGCAACGGTGACATCCACAAGTTCGGTGAGAAGCTGGAACGCGGCATGGTCAAAAACGGCTACGAGCTGGAATTCGCTCAACGCTGCTTCAAGCAGATCGAAGGGTTCGGCACCTACGGGTTTCCGGAGAGCCACGCGGCCAGCTTCGCGCTGCTGGTCTACGTCTCGTCCTGGATCAAATGTCACCACCCGGACGTGTTCGCCGCCGCCTTGCTGAACAGCCAACCCATGGGGTTCTACGCCCCGGCCCAGATCGTTCGGGACGCGCGCGAGCACGGGGTCCAAGTGCGCCCGCCGGACGCGAACGCAAGCACCTGGGACTGCACCTTGGAGCCCGCGCCCGAGGGCCGCCTGGCGCTCCGGCTCGGCCTGCGGCAGATCAAGGGTTTCTCCGAGATCGCCGCCGCCCAGCTGGTGATGGCTCGGGGCGAAGGCTATGCCGAACCCCTCGACTTGTGGCGACGGGCCGGTCTGGGAAAACGGGATCTCGAGGCCCTGGCACGCGGGGACGCGTTCGGGTCGATGGGTGTGTCGCGGCGGGAGGCGTTCTGGGCGGTGCGGGCCGTTGCTTCGGCACTGGACGGTCCCGCCGGGGATTCCGGAGGGACGGCTTCGCTGCCGCTGTTCGCCCATGTGAACGCGGCCCATCCCGAGCCGGCGGTCAAACTGCCCCATGCCCCAATCGGCGAAGAGGTGGTGGACGACTACATGGCGCTGCGCCTGTCCCTCAAGGCACACCCTGTCAAACTGTTGCGTCCGACCCTGACCGCCGAGGGACGGCGGACCTGTGAGGATCTGGGCCGCTTGAAGGACGGGCAGCGGATCCGGCTGGCGGGTCTGGTTCTGGTACGCCAGCGACCCGGCACCGCCAAGGGGGTGATCTTCATCACACTGGAAGATGAAAGCGGGGTGGCCAACCTGATCGTCTGGCCGGATGTGTTCGAGCGGTTTCGGCGAATCGTGCTCGGCGCCAAACTCCTGGGCGTGACCGGCCGGGTCCAGCGGGGCGACCGCGGGGCGAACACGGTGATCCACGTGGTGGTCGAACAGCTTGAGAACCTGACACCGGAGCTCGCCAAGCTGACCGACGGAAGTCTTGATGAGGACGGTTTCGGCGCCGCCATGGCCAATGCCGACGAGGTGCGGCGTCCCACAAACGATCATCGCGCAGAAAAGAAGGCCTCCGATCGTGCCCGCACCCTCGCGAAACCGATCCCAAAACTGGAGAAGGCCGAGCCCCGCACCCATCCCCGCAACGTGAAGACGGACCTACGGGTGGTCAGCCGGAATTTCCATTAAACCAGCCAAAACCGGATCACCAATGAGACCGCTCCAACCGCCGCCACGCCCGCGAGCCAGAGACCGACAAACCACAGCAGTTTCTTGCTCAATGGTACCCCTCGTCCGGGTCGAGCTTGCCGCGGAACACCCAATAGGCATAGGCGGTGTAGATCAGGATGATCGGCAACAGGACCGAGGTGCCCACCAGCAGGAACAGCAGGCTGTCATCGGGAGCGGCCGCGGCCCGATAGCTGATGCTGGGCGGCACGATATTCGGATACAGGCTGATCGCGATCCCGATATAGCACAGCACGAACAACCCGTTGGCGGCCAGGAACGGCGACAGGTCCCGCTTGGTGGCCAGGCCCCTGAACAGCACCACCGTCATCGCCGCCACCAGGACCGGCACCACCCCGCTGAACAGGATCGCCGGGAAGCTGAGCCAACGATCAAAATACTGCGGGTGCAGGAACGGCGTCCAGAGGCTGACGACCCCGATCAGGGCAAGCGTGCCGACACCGGTCACCCAGGCCACCCGGTTCGCGAAATCGTGCAGCGGCCCTTCGGTCTTGAGCATCAGCCAGGTTGCCCCAAGAAGCGCGTAGCCGACCACAACCGCGGCGCCGGTCAGAATGCTGAACGGCGACAGCCAATCCCACCACCCGCCGGCATAGGCCCGGTCGACCACATCAATGCCCTGCAGCACCGCACCTAGCGCAACCCCTTGGGAGAACGCGGCGATGGTGGAACCGCCCGCGAAGGCCACATTCCAGACCCACCGGGCCCGCTTGGTCCGCCAGCGAAATTCGAAGGCCACGCCGCGAAAAACCAGGGCCAGCAACATCGCCAGCAATGGCGCGTACAGCGCCGGCAACAGGGTCGCATAGGCCAGCGGGAAAACCGCAAACAGCCCTCCACCACCCAGCACGAGCCAGGTTTCGTTGCCGTCCCAGATTGGCGCCACCGAGTTCATCGCCAAATCTCGGTGCCGCTCCTCGCGGATCAACGGGAACAGGATACCGATGCCGAGGTCGAACCCGTCCAGGAGCACGTATAGCAGCACCGCCGCCGCGATCAGCATCGCCCAGACAAAGGGAAGGTCGAGGCTTTCGAGAAAATCCATCCGCTAATCTCCCGCCTGCGAATGAGTCTGCGGTCCACTCGGGTCCGTCACCGGCGTGATACCCGCGGCCCGGGTCGGACCTTCGATGTCCCAATCCTGATCGCTTCTCGGTGTCTTCGACATCATCCTCAAAAGGTAGAAGGTTCCGGCGCCAAACACCGCGAAATAGACGAACACAAACGCGATCAGCGAGGCGCGCACCGCCGGCGCCTCGATCGGGGCCACAGACTCTGCGGTCGTCAGCAGGCCGTAGACCGTATAGGGCTGTCGTCCGACCTCCGTGGTGACCCACCCTGCCAGCACCGCGACGAATCCGCTCGGCGCCATCAGAACGCTCGCCCGCTGGAGCCAGCGGTTATCGTAGAGCGTGCCTTTGTTGCGGCACCACAGGCTCCAGAACCCAAGGGCGGCCATCAGCATGCCGATCCCTACCATCAGCCGAAAGCTGTAGAAGACGATATCCGCCGGTGGTCGCTCCGCCTTCGGCCAGTCCTTCAGCCCCTTGATTTCACCGTCCAATGTGTGGGTCAGGATCAGCGAGCCGAGATAGGGGATCTCGATCTTGTTGTGAACCACTTCCTCGCCATCGTCCGGGAAGCCGAACAGGATCAGCGGCGCGCCCTTCTGGGTGTCGTAGTGCCCCTCCATGGCTGCGACCTTGGCCGGCTGGTGTTCCAAGGTATTCAGCCCGTGCACGTCGCCGGCCACGATCTGAATGGGGGCCACAATCGCCGCCATCCACAGCGCCATCGAGAACATCACCCGCGCCTGCCGATTGCCCCGGTCGCGCAGCAGGTGCCAGGCTCCGACGCCGCCGACCACGAAGGCCGTCGTCAGATAGGCGGCCAGAACCATGTGAACGAGCCGGTAGGGAAAGGACGGATTGAAGACGACAGCCCACCAGTCCGCCGCCACGAACTGCCCGACATCGTTGATCGCGTATCCGACCGGTGTCTGCATCCAGGAGTTCACCGACAGGATCCAGAACGCCGAGAACAGGGTTCCGATTGCCACCATCAGCGTCGCAAGAAAATGCAGGTTGGGGCCCACCCGCTTGAGGCCGAACAGCATGATGCCCAGGAACCCGGCCTCAAGGAAAAACGCGCTCAACACCTCGTAGCCCATCAGCGGGCCGAGGATGGGGCCGGTCTTATCGGCGAATACGCTCCAATTGGTGCCGAACTGGTAACTCATCACGATGCCGGAGACGACACCCATGCCGAAGGCGACCGCGAAGATCTTTTTCCAGTACTCGAACAGGCTGAAATAGGCCTGGTCTCGGGTCCACAGCCACAGTCCCTCCAGCACCGCGAGGTAGCTCGCCAAGCCGATGGAAAAAGCCGGGAAAATGATGTGGAACGACACCGTAAATGCAAATTGTATCCGCGCGAGCAAGAGGGCATCGGCGTTCTCAATCATCTGAAATCCCCAATCGACCGGTTTCGACGCCCATAATCACCAAAACAGGCATGAATGTCGCGCTTGGAACACCACGTGGGACCTTAAGCCGCGACTGTTAGCGGCGCCACCGCACTGCCAGATCGAAGACATGGGCCAACAACGCCACCGTCGCACCGAAGATCACCCAGACCCACTCCGCCCCCGCCAACGCCGCTCCCAGCGCCCCCCAAAGGCCCGCGCCGGCCAGGAGCATCGGGAACGCGGTGCGCGGGGCAACCCCGCGTCCGGTGTTCCGATAGTAGACGGTCAGCGCCAGAAGTTCGGCCGCCAAGATGGCGAGCGCGATCCAGGCGATCGTCCCGCTTTCGATCAGGGATTGGAGCATTTCGCTACCCGAAGCTGTTCAGCTGGACCACCGCCGCGTTCAGTGCCGCCGCGAACGTGACCCAGATCAGGTAGGGGACCAACAGCCAGGCGGCCGTGCGTACCGGACGCCACAGCAGCACGATCAGCAGCAGCACCGACGACCACAACAGCCCGACTTCCAGCAGCGCCAGATCCGGACGCTGCGCCAGAAAGAACAACGCACTCCAGCCGACATTGAACAGCGCGTTCAGGCCGAACAGGCAGACCATGCCGGCCCGCTCGCGAGGATGCGTCAGCCCGCGCCAGGCTTTCGCGCCCGACACGGCGGCCAGCGCGAAGATCAGGGTCCACGCCGGAGCGAAGGCCCAGTCCGGCGGCTTCCAGGCGGGTTGCTCAAGGCTGTAGTACCAGGGCCCCAATTGGGTGATGCTGCCACCCAGCATGGCCACAGCGAAGGCGCACAGTCCCGCGACAACGATCGGGTTTCGCAAAAAGCGCGGGCGCATGCTCATGGGCGGTTCGGTTCCGTGGCGTTACCCCCGGTTGGGGCGAACGATACCGAGCAAATGCCCCATATCCTTGAAGAAAATCCGGACATGGGCCATCGGATCGGCCTTGACCAGACGTTTGTTCATATAGGCGTCCCAGGTCAACCGCTGAACGTCCGGATCGGCGCACATGGTGACAAACCGCTCCCGGCGCTTGTCGCTGCTGTACCAGAAATACTGCATGATCCCCAGGACCCAGAACACCTTGCCGCATTCTTTCATAAAGCGCTTGCGCGCCAGTTTCAGCGCGCTCGCCTGTCCGGTGGTGAGGAAGGCCTCGACCGCTTCGGCCGCATGTCGTCCACCCAACATGGCGTAGTAGATCCCCTCGCCCGAGGCGGGAGCAACCACTCCG
>CALAHL010000465.1 GCA_937891725.1 uncultured Rhodospirillaceae bacterium
CTCGAACCCCGCAAGGGTCATCGCCTGGTTCTGCAGGCCCTTGATCGACTACCCAACGCGTTGGCCAGACGCGTGGTCTATGCGGTCGCCGGCCGCGATATCGAGGACGAGTATGTCGCGGAGCTCAAGCGACTTGGGGAGGCGAGCGCGGCGCGGGTTCGTTTTGTCGGGACACTCGAACAAGACACACTCCGCGCGCTCTATCACCGGGCGGATCTGTTCACCTTGCCGGGTGAGCCGCATCCCAGCCGGGTTGAGGGCTTCGGGCTGGTGTTTTTGGAGGCAGCGGCTCAAGGCACACCATCGCTTGCCACGGAACTCGGCGGGATTCCCGAGGCGATCGCGCATGAGAGCACAGGGATCGTCGTGCCGCAGGCCGATCTCGACCGGTATGCCAAGGCCCTCGAAATGCTTCTCTCCTCCCCGGAAATACGGCAGGTTTACGGGGTGGCTGCGCGGCGGCGGGCGGCCGACTTCACGTGGGATCGCTGCGCGGCGGCGAGCTACGGCGTGGTGGGGAGTGATCCGAAAAATGTCACTGGTTGACCGAGCCTACCGATCCTATGAACTCTGGAAAGGTGACGCCGGGATCGCCGACGAGGCGCCCGCCCGAGATATGTTTGCGCGTGAGCTGCGCCGGGCGATGGGGACTCGCACCGGAAAGGTGCTGGAAATCGGCTTCGGCGAGGGCCGGTTCCTGGATGTGGCGAAAGAGGCGGGAAACGAGGTCTGGGGCCTGGAAATCGTCGAGACCTATGTCGAGCGCGCCAAGGCGCGCGGGCACACCGCCCTGGTCGGAACGTTGGAGAGTGCGGCGGGTGTTCTGCCTCATGACTTCGATGCCGTGTTTCTCTTCGACGTTTTTGAACATATGGATATCGAGGAAATCGACGCGATGTTGAGCCGCTTGGTGGGCATGACATCTTCAAACGGCATAGTCGTCGGGCGATTTCCGAACGGGGCCAGCCCGTTCTTCGGCCGCAATCAGTACGGCGACCTGACCCATAAATCGATCCTCTCAGCCCTGAAAATGCGGCAACTCGCGGTTTTGTCAGGGTGGCGGTTGGCGGGTGCTTATGACGAGATCCGGTCCCATGTGGGCGCGCGATTTTGGGGGCTCCCCTCCCGGGCGAGGCTGGCTCTGGCGAAGCTGATCGGTTTTGTGGTCTCGAACGCGTTCCTGGGCCGCAGTCATCCGATGGCGCCCAATCTGGTGGTCCATCTGAAACGCGCGCCCGATCCGGCGCCATGACCGCAGCGGAGTCGCTCGCGCGGTCCGCCGGCCGCAGCACACGGTGGAGTGCAGTCGCTCAAATCGTTCGGAATTTCAGTCAGATCGGGTTCCAGCTTTTGCTGGTGTTCTTCATGGTGCCGGAACAGTACGGCGCTGTCGCCCTGCTGTCGGCCTTCACCATGTTCATGGCGGTCTTCAGGGGTCTGGGCTTCAACACCCTTGTGATCATACATAACGAGGTGGCAGTCGATGCTGACCCGGCAGAGGAGAACGCGCGATGGTCGGCGCTTTTCTGGGTCAATCTGACGGCCTGCGGTCTCGTCGGCTTGGCGGTGGCCGGGGCCTCGGATTGGATTGCGGGGTTTTTTGCGCTGCCGGATCTCCGGTGGGCGGCGATTGTCCTGGGAGGAGTCTTTTGGGTGCAGTGCTCGGGGCTGGTTCACATGGCGATCCTCGAGCGGCGGTTTCAGTTTCGCACCATTGCAATCCTGGAGACAGGTGCCTGTCTGGTGGCAGGTCTGGTCGGAGTCGGACTGCTGTTTCACGTCGATGGGCTGACCGCATTCCTGGCTTTCCAAGCCGTGCTTGGCGGGGGCAGCAGTCTTGCGGGAATCCTGGCGGCCCGTTGGTGGCCTGCCGCACCCGATATCGGATCAATCAAACGGATTGACCGCGGGTTTTCCGGCGACCTTCTGGTCTTCAATTTTTTCAGTTTTCTCTCCAGGAACGTCGACAAGCTGATGATCGGGCGGCTGCAGGGGGCGGCCGATCTGGGGATCTACGGGCTGGCCTACCGGCTTATGACTCTGCCCTCACAGCTGATTTCGACGGCGATCGACAGGGTTGCCTTGCCGATGTACGCGCGGCAGATTGGCCGACCTGCCGACCTGGCGCGCAGCGTTCTTCTGGCGCATCAGAACGTCACCTTTCTCTCAATTCCGGTGATGGGCTTGGCCTTTGTCGGCATCGGCGACGGGTTGTTGGTGCTCGGCCTGGACGCCTGGGGCGAGCTCGCGCCGCTCGTGAGGATCTTCGCGCCAATCGGCGTTCTGCAAGCCATCGGCACGCTGACGGGATCTGTGCTGATGGTGACCCGTCGGACCAGGCTGATGCGGGGGTTGGGCTTCTACAACACCGCGATTTATGTCGGCTCCATCCTGGCGGGATTGCCGTGGGGGCTGACCGGGGTGACGATCAGTTATTCAGTCGGGTTCACCGTCCTCATTCTGGCGCCGACCTTGTGGCTGTGTCTGCGTCCGATGGGGGTCTCGACGCTGCGCTATCTCCGGGCATTGGCGCCGCTTTGGAGTGCCGGGCTTCTGGCGGTCGCCGTGGCGGAGGTGGTGGTGTCTGCGATTGGGGTTGAGGCAGGATGGACGCGGCTTGCCGTATCCGGTGCGGCCTTCCTGATCGGGTATCTTATCGTGGGGTGGATCGTCGCCGGTCCCGTGGTTCGGCGGATCGTCGCTTTGGACTTTTTCGACGCGAATCAGACGTCTGGGGATCGCCCATGAGCGCGGCCGATCCTCCTCTTCGTATTTTGATGGTGAACTCGACTTATGACGCGCCAATGGTGGGCGGCGCCCAGAGATCTGTACGTTTGCTGGCGGAAGGTCTCGCGTCCCGCGGGCATCGGGTGGTGGTGCTGTGTCTGACGCCCGAAGCGCGTCCGACCCTGCGGCGGGTGGGCGGCTTGCGAGTGCTCGGCCTGCCGATCCCAAATCTCTATTGGCCGTTCGGTTCGGAGCAGCAGGGAGCCGCGCGGAAGCTGATATGGCATGCGATCGATAGTCATAACCCGATCATGTCCAGGCTGATCGCGCGGGTCGTGTGTGCCACCCGCAGCGATATCGTACACAGCAATGCGATGAGCGGCCTGTCGACGTCGATCTGGTTGGGTGCGCGGTCTGCTGGTGCCGCCGTCGTCCACACCTTGCGCGACTACCACACGCTGTGTCCGAGAACGAGTTTGTTCAGGAACGGTGAAAGCTGCCGGTCCCGATGCGCCGATTGCCGGGTGCTGTCCTGGCCTCGGGTCCTGAACAGCGGGTCGGTCGATGCGGTGGTCGGAAACAGCCGACATATCCTGGACCGACATCTTGGAGCAGGCGCGTTCAAGACAACGCCCGTGCGGCGGGTCATCAGCGGGCCGATCGATATCCGCGACCGATCTGGGCTCGGACCTGACCTCGAAAGGACACCTGGCGATCCGGCTCTGAGGCTTGGTTTTCTTGGCAAACTGGCCCCCGAAAAAGGGATCGAGGAACTGTGCCGCGCCGTCGCGGATGTCGGCGCGGATCGCTGTGGTCTGGTCATCGCGGGGGATGGAGAGCGCGCGTATGTCGACCGGCTGCGGGCCACCTACGAAACCTCGGCGGTCCGCTTCCTGGGGCGGGTCGAGCGTCCGGACGAGGTGCTTTCCCGGATCGATGCCTTGGCGGTGCCGTCGGTCTGGGAAGAGCCGCTCAGCCGGACGATCTTCGAGGCCTACGGCGCCGGGGTGCCGGTGATCGTATCGAACCGTGGCGGCAATCCGGAGGCGGTCGATCCAGGTGTCACCGGTTTCGTGGTGGACCCGGAGCAACCAGAGGCGTTCGCCGGGCTCCTGCGCGACCTGGCGGTTGCTCCGCACCGGCTCGCGGTCATGCGCCCGGCCGCTTTCTCGAAAGCCGATACCTATAGCCAAGATACGGTCGCCGCAGCTTATGAGGAGGTCTACCGAGAAGTGCTGACGCCATAAGCGGAGGGCGCTTTACCGTTTTGATCGGGAACCAGCATCATTCCGAAACTCGATGGATTCGGTCGAATCAAAACACTATC
This sequence comes from uncultured Rhodospirillaceae bacterium, assembly GCA_937891725.1. Classification (GTDB taxonomy): domain Bacteria; phylum Pseudomonadota; class Alphaproteobacteria; order Thalassobaculales; family Thalassobaculaceae; genus JANSYC01. The sequence continues at coordinate 4,055 of CALAHL010000465.1, forward strand.
CCGGTCGCCTTGATCCGCCTGAACCCTATGTCCGGGGCGGGTTCTTGGCAGAAAAAAATCGGGAGCGGTTTCGACCTTTCGGTCCAGTCGGTCGTCGCCCAAGAGAGTGTTGACGGCGCTCATCTGACGAAATGCTCTTGTCCCCGCCGATTGCCCGCATATCTCAAGACCCTATCCGGGCAATGATGGCGTTCTGCTTGCTTATACGTAGGTGGAAGGGCATTCTGCGCCCTTTCTATGAAGACCCCGTGAGAGGGAGGATCCATGAAGATCGGAATCGCCAAAGAGACGCGCCCGGGCGAAAAGCGTGTCGCGGCGTCGGCGGAAACCGTCAAGAAGTTCATTCAGTTGGGCTTCGAGGTGCAAGTCGAGTCCGGTGCGGGAGTTTCGGCTTCCATCACCGACAAAATGCTCGAGGGCGCGGGCGCTAAAATCGTAAAGACGGCCAAGGACGCGCTGGGCGATGTCGATATCGCGCTGAAAGTGCGCAAGCCGACCGAGGACGAGATCAAGCTCATGAAAAAGGGCACTGTTCTGGTGTGCCTCATGGAGCCGTTCAAAGACCGCGCGTTGATCGATGCGATCGCGGCGCAGGGTCTGACGACGTTCGCGTTGGAATTCGTCCCCCGGATCACCCGGGCCCAGTCGATGGACGTGCTGTCCTCACAGTCGAACCTCGCCGGCTACCGCGCGGTTCTGGATGCGGCCTACGAATTCGGGCGCGCCTTTCCGATGATGATGACGGCTGCCGGCACGATCCCGCCGGCGCGGGCGCTCGTTATGGGCGCGGGCGTCGCCGGTTTGCAGGCGATCGCCACCGCCCGTCGTTTGGGCGCGATCGTAAGTGCGACCGATGTGCGTCCGGCTGCCAAGGAGCAGGTCGAGAGCCTGGGCGCCACTTTCGTTGCCGTGGAGGACGAGGAGTTCAAGGCGGCGGAGACCTCCGGCGGCTACGCCAAGGAAATGAGCGCCGAGTACAAGAAGAAGCAGGCCGAGCTGATCGCCGAGACCATCAAGAAGCAGGACATGGTGATCACCACGGCCCTGATCCCGGGCCGTCCCGCGCCGGTGCTGGTGACCGAGGACATGGTCAAGACCATGAAGCCGGGTTCGGTGATCGTCGATCTGGCGGTCGAGCAGGGCGGCAACTGTCCGCTGTCCGAGCCGGGCAAGGTCGTCGTCAAGCACGGCGTGACGATCATCGGCCATTTGGATATGGCAAGCCGGATCGCCGATGACGCGAGCCTGCTGTACGCCAAGAACCTGCTGAACTTCGTCACCCCGATGGTCGACAAGGAGAGCAAGACTCTCAAGATCAACGAGGAAGACGAGATCATCGCGGCTTCGATGATCACCAAGGACGGCAAGATCACCGATGAGCGGGTCGAAGCTCTGAAGGTGGACGGTACGGGCAAGGACGGTGCTGGCAAGACTGCCAGTACCGAGGAAAAGAAGCCGGCCGCCAAGAAGGCCGCTCCGAAAAAGCCGGCTGCGAAGAAGTCCACCGCCAAGGCGTCTGCCGACAAAGCGCCGGCGTCGAAAGCGTCGGCTTCCAAGGCGGATGACTCCGTTTCGGCCGCTCCCGCATCCGACAAGACGAGCTCCTGAGGGGAAAGCAGATGTCAGACTCAAACCTTTCAGAAAAGCTGCGCGAAATCGCCGAGGACGCGCGGGAACTGGCGCATGAGGCCTCCGAGGCCGCCCGTCAGGCGGTCGATGGTGTCGTGTCGGCCGCACCCGGCGTTCCAGTCGAGCAGGTCGGCGTCAATCCGTTCGTGACGGGTCTGACGGTGTTCGCACTCGCCTGTTTCGTCGGCTACTACGTGGTCTGGCGGGTGACGCCGGCTCTGCACTCGCCGCTGATGGCGGTGACCAATGCGATCTCATCCGTGATCATCGTGGGCGCTCTGATCGCAGCCGGTCCGGCGGATATCAGTTTTGCTTCGGTCATGGGTTTCTTCGCCGTGATCCTGGCCAGCGTGAACATCTTCGGCGGGTTCCTTGTGACCCAGCGGATGCTGTCCATGTTCAAGAAAAAATCATAAGGCGAGGGAGACACAGACATGAGCGTATCACTCGCCGCATTCCTGTACCTGATTTCCGGCATCTGCTTCATCATGGCATTGCGGGGCCTGTCGCATCCGTCGACGGCGCGTCAGGGAAACACATTCGGCATGGTCGGCATGGCGATCGCCATCCTGACCACCCTGGCCCTACCGGGCGTTCTGTCCTACGAGATGATCATCCTCGGCATCCTGATCGGTGGTGCCATCGGCGCGGTCATCGCCAAGAAGATCGAGATGACGGCCTTGCCGCAGCTGGTTGCCGGCTTCCATTCGCTGGTCGGTCTGGCCGCCTGTTTCGTCGCCGTGTCAGCGTATTACGAGCCGGCCGCCTATGGGATCGGAACCAAGGGCGACATCCAGGTGGCCTCACTGATCGAGATGGCCTTGGGGCTTGCGATCGGTGCCGTCACCTTCACCGGCTCAATCGTGGCCTTCGCGAAACTTCAGGGCCTGGTTTCGGGGCGCCCCCTGGTGTTCACCGGTCAGCATATGCTGAACTTGGCCTTGGGTGTCCTGCTGGTCGTCCTGGTCGTCGCATTGTGCATGACACAATCGGACTCGACCTTCTGGCTGATCTTCGTGGTGGCGCTGGCCTTGGGCTTCCTGCTGATCCTGCCGATCGGTGGTGCCGACATGCCGGTGGTGGTCTCGATGCTGAACTCCTACTCCGGTTGGGCAGCGGCGGGCATCGGTTTCACGCTTGAGAACAATCTTCTGATTGTGACCGGCGCGCTGGTCGGCTCCTCGGGGGCGATCCTGAGCTACATCATGTGCAAGGGCATGAACCGCTCGTTCTTCAACGTGATCCTGGGCGGCTTCGGCGGCGACGACTCTCCGGCGGCGGCCGCAGGCGGATACGACGGGGACCGGACGGTCAAGTCGGGTTCGGCGGACGATGCGGCGTTCATCCTCGACAATGCAGGCTCTGTAATCATCGTGCCGGGCTACGGCATGGCGGTCGCGCAGGCTCAGCATGCTCTGCGGGAGATGGGCGATCAGCTGAAGGCAAAGGGCGTCAAGGTCCGGTACGCGATTCACCCGGTTGCGGGGCGTATGCCAGGTCACATGAACGTGCTGCTTGCCGAGGCCAACGTGCCGTATGACGAGGTTCTTGAGCTGGACGAGATCAACCGCGATTTCTCCAGCACCGACGTGGCCTTCGTGATCGGTGCGAACGACGTCACCAATCCGGCCGCTAAGACCGACCCGTCGAGCCCGATCTACGGCATGCCGATCCTGGACGTGGAGAATGCCGGGACCGTGCTGTTCATCAAGCGATCCATGGGCTCCGGCTATGCCGGGGTGGAGAACGAGGTGTTCTTCCGAGACAACACGATGATGCTGTTCGGCGACGCCAAGAAAATGTGCGAGGAAATCGTGCACGCGATGGATCAGCTTTAACGGGCGATGCCATTCGACCTATGCGAAAGGGCCGGGGTGGGCGATCTCCCCGGCCCTTTTTCTTGTGTGGTTTGGGTGGCAAGGTGATCTGCTCCGAGCCTCCTCACGATCACGCACCGGGAACAAGCTTGAGGCGGCGGTGACATCTTTGTGAGGCGGGTTTCACTCCGTCAAAAGGCACCCCACATGGGGTGCGAAGGGGGACACCGCCGTGATCGACTATCCGTGGAATGACCGAGCCGGGCGCTTCAGTGTCCTGCGCGTGGCCGCCTTGTCGCTCGCGGTGATCCCTGCACTCTGGATCGCCTTCGACGCCGCGACCGGAGGCCTCGGGGCCAAGCCATTGGATGAAGCGACCCATCGGACCGGAGATTGGGCGGTGCGCCTGCTGCTGGTCACACTCGCCGTCACGCCACTGCGTCGGATCACCGGGTGGAACCGCTGGGTCATCGTCCGCCGGATGCTGGGCCTCGCGGCCTTCGCCTATGGCTTGGCACATCTGACACTTTATGTGGCCGACCAGAATTGGCATTTGGGGCGCGCCGTGATCGAGATTGCGGTCCGTCCTTATCTCACCATCGGGTTCGTTGCCCTCGCCGGACTGGCCGTGCTGGCGGCAACCTCGACGGACGCGGCCATCCGGCGCCTGGGTCGTCGCTGGAGCCAGCTTCATCGGATCGTCTACGCGTTGGCGGCACTCGCCGTTCTGCACTTTTTTCTGCAATCGAAGATCAACGCGACCGAGGCCACCCTGATGATGGGCTTTCTGCTGCTGTTGATGGGATTGCGCCTGGCCCATCGGGCCGGGCATCCGCTAAGTGCGCCCCGGACGCTGGCCATCGTCGCGCTCGCCGCCGCGTTTGGGACGGCCGCGTTGGAGGTACTCTGGTACGGCTTGGCGACAGGCGTGCCGTGGCGCTCCGTCCTAGAGGCCAATCTCATGCTCACGCCCTGGCCACGACCCGCCTGGTGGGTCCTGGCGGTCGGCTTCGCCCTGGCACTTGTCCCGCTTGTGAGGCAGCGCGTCGGGCGTTGGGTGAGGACAGCTAAAAGCGTGGACGCGTGATTTTTGTTTTGACGGCGACCATCTGATTTCGAAGCGCCCCAAGATATTTGTTTTCAAAAGAGATTCTTGATACGTAAAAACCTTAGGATGTCGATAGTAGTTTAAATATTGACCTAATATTGTTTAGTTTTCTCGAGAAGCAGTTTTACTGTCAAATTCACCAGAGTATGAGAAATTAAATCGGATATACTATTCATGTATCCAAATAATATATCCAGATAATTCGGGAACGGGAATCATTACTTTAAAATCGGTCCTATATTCATTGAATTCGAGTTTGTATGATGTAGCGGGAAGTATTTGGTCTGGTATATTGCCAGGCGCAGATTTTCTTTAATCCGGCGCCATGCCCTTTTCCGTGAGTTCCTGGATCGCCGTGTCGGACTTGCGCAAATCGTCCATCCCCATGCCTTTCAGGACGTAGGGCGCTTTGGTGAA
>CALAHL010000466.1 GCA_937891725.1 uncultured Rhodospirillaceae bacterium
TGGATCAGGTCGATCTGTTCAAGCAGCTAGATGAGGCGTTCCACGAGGCTCTGTTCGCCGGCGTCAACCAGTCGAACCTGCATCAGCACATCCATGCGCGGTGTGGGCATTTGGCACGCTTGCGGACGCTCGACCTGCCGAGTCCTGGCAAGACCGCATCGGTGCTGGAAGCGCACCGCGCTGTCATCGATGCGATCGAGTCCGGCGACGGCGACCTCTCTGAACGGACCATGCGGGAGCATTTGTCCGGATCCATGCGGCGGATGTCACAGATCGTCGAAGAGAATGCCGACCTATTCTGCTAGGGCCTATCGCCCGATGACGGGATCAGCTCGTGGTCACCTGATCGGGCGGCAAGCTCAAGGCGATCTGGTCCGGCTGGCTTGCTGCGGTGAGAGGCTAGGGTGTCAGGCTTGGGGGGCGTTCGGGTCCGGCGCACCGAAGATCGTGTCGCGGAGCCAGCGGATTGTCAGAGGGATGGCCCGCACCACCAGCCGGACATAGAGCGCCACCGAGATGATCCGCAGCACCAGGTCGGGATACTGCGGCCGGAAATGCTTCCAGAAATAGGTGTTGGCGCTGACCGACTTATGCCATTCCACCACCAGCGGGAACACCTTGCTGGTGCTTTTGACGTGGGTGACCGCCGCATCCGGAACGTACAGAATCACGCCACCGGCTTTCTGGATGCGCATGCAGAAATCCACGTCTTCCACATGCAGGAAATAATCCTCATCCATGCCGCCCAGCTGCTCATAGGTCAGCCGGGGGACCATCATGAACGCGCCGGAGATGCACGGGACCGGGGTCACCTCGTCGAACGGCGCCGTCTCGTTCAGGTTCATCCGCTGGAAATACGGATGATCCGGCATCCAGCGGTCCAGCCGAAACTGCTCGACCAGGCAGGTCCAGGGGGTCATCAGATTGCGGCGCCCGCCGCGTTGCTCGCTGCCGTCGATATTTTCGATCCGAACCGTGAGGGCGGCGGCGTCCGGATGGTTCGCGAAGACCTCGGTTCCGCGCCGGATCACTCCGGGGCGCAAGACACAGTCGGGGTTCAGCAGCAGCAGGTGGTCGCCGGTCGCCCGTCGCGCGCCGATATTGCAGCCGCGCGCGAAGCCGACATTGCCGTGGCCGGTTATGATCTTCAGTCGGCCGTCGTCCTGCGCCAGCGCGCGCAGCGAGTCGAGGGTCGCCTTGTTGTTTCCGTTGTCCACCAGAATGACTTCGGACACCTGGGCCTGGGTCAGGGCCGC
>CALAHL010000467.1 GCA_937891725.1 uncultured Rhodospirillaceae bacterium
GATGCCGTCCTGCACGAAAATTCGATTGGCGCAGACACAGGTTTGGCCGGTATTGCGGAATTTGCAGACAATGGCGCCCTGAACCGCGGCCTCGATATCCGCGTCGTCAAAAATGATCAGAGGGGCATTGCCGCCCAATTCAAGGCTGACCTTCTTCACGGTTCCAGCCGCTTGGCGCATCAGTTGCTTGCCGACCGCAGTGGAGCCGGTGAAGCCGATCTTTCGCACGATTGGGTTCTCGGTCAGTTCAAGCCCAATCTCCTGGGCGTTGGAGCCGACGACGATGTTGAACACGCCCTTCGGGATCCCTGCCCGCTCCGCCAACTCCGCAAGCGCAAGCGCTGAATACGGCGTTGCCTCGGACGGCTTGATCACGACCGGGCAGCCGACCGCGAGCGCAGGCGAGCATTTCCGCGTGATCATTGCGTTCGGGAAGTTCCAGGGTGTGATGGCACCGACCACGCCGATCGCCTGTTTGATCACCATGATTCGCTTACCGGGCGCGTGATGCGGAATGATATCGCCGTAGATGCGCTTGGCTTCCTCAGAATACCACTCGATGAACGACGCGCCATAGGCGATTTCGCCCCGGGATTCCGCAAGTGGCTTACCCTGTTCCGCAGTCATCAGGATGGCCAGGTCTTCCTGGTTCGCCATAATCAGCTCGAACCACTTACGCAGAATCGCGCCGCGCTCCTTGCCGGTCTTCGAGCGCCAGGCCGGCCAAGCGGCGTTGGCGGCTTCGATCGCGCGTTTTGTCTCGGCCTTGCCCATATCGGGGATGGTACCGATGATCGCCCCGGTCGCGGGATCGTCAACATCAACTGTCTTACCACTGTCGGCATCGGCCCACGCACCATCGATATAGCCCTGCATGCGCAGCAGCGACGGGTCCTTGAGGCGGCTCTTGAGATCCATGTAGTCCTCCCATTGAATATGCGCCCGTTGAGCCGGTTCAATATCGAGCCGGTCCCAGGCTTGAGCGCACTATAAAGTCGGTGTCGCGCTTTGGAAGAGACCAAAGCGGAAGCGTGTGATGACGCCGAAGCACGGCTCAGCAAACATCATCTCCCTTTACTACATAGGAACCCGCATCCGGTTTCGCGAGAGGGGTGCGAACTCGTCACCGCTCAAAAGCCCGTCCTTCGCCGTCAATCACCGACCTGATGCAGACCATCCGGATCCGTCAGGAAGGCCGCAATCCGCGGCAGAACCGGGCGAGCCAACAGGATCCGAACATGGCCGTACCGGTCGGTCATCTCCAACTGGACATCGGGACGCGACGCTTGAATGCGCTCGGCGTCCGCCACCGGGACCTGCTCGTCCCGCCGATCGTGGACTACGAGCCAGCGGTCGGGCAACGATGCAGCCAAGCGGGCTAAATCGATATCCTCTGCCCGGTAGCCATGGTCATCCCAAAGCACCTGATGCAGGCCCTCCAGATGCGTTGCAGGAAGCGCATTTTGCCGCAAAAACCGTTCGGTCATGGTTCGCAGGGTTGCCGGCGCGGAAATCGTTACCAACGTCCCAGTCTCGATCCGGCGGCCGGAGACCGGCCCGTCGCAGGTTGCCAGACAGGCAGCGGTCCCCCCAAAGGAATGGCCGATTACCGCCAACGCTGGACCTTCGATCAGCCTCGATGCGACGGCGCGCGCTGCCCGCACGGTCTGCGGCAGGGTGTTCAAGTGTCCCGGCGATCGACCGTGAGCGGTGAGATCGAAGGCCACGCAGCGAAATCCAGTCGCCACAATCATTTTCACCATGGCCCCCAAATGGGTGGCCCTACTGCCCCAGCCGTGGATCAACAGAACCGATGGCGTGCCCGCCTCCCCCCAGACATAGGCCTGGACGGTGGCATCGTCCTCTTGGATCCGGATCAGCTGCTGATCGGCCCGCTCGATCAGCGCTGCATCAGCCA
>CALAHL010000468.1 GCA_937891725.1 uncultured Rhodospirillaceae bacterium
CCATCAATCGAACCGTTCACCAATGTGCTTGCCGTGATGATCAATCGATCGGCGTTCGGGATGATTTCGGGGGCGCGCTCGGCCGGAATGTCATCGGGTCCCGGCCGTTTCTCGAGAACCAGCGCTTGGGGTATTTTTCGGTCCAGACCGGGGAACCTGCCGATGACCACAACGCGTTCGCCGGGGGCCGCCGACAGCCCGTCCGCTCCGCCCGACGTTAAGCCGGACAGGCCCGCCGCTCCTGGGCGCTTAGCCAAGGCTGTCCAATGAGCATTGCAGGCTGCGATTCCAATTGCACGTTCATAGGGATTGGGGGACAGCGCCATCGGGGCGAGATCGGACAAGGTGCGTCCGCCAAAGGATCCGGTGTCGGACGTGGTCTGGGCACCATCCGATTTGGAGGGGGAGGCGGCCAAACCCAGAACGGCGCCACTTGGGAACAATCCCTCTACCGCGGTCCAATTGAAGCCCACAACGATCCGCCCGGACCGGACATCCGACACATCGGTTGTGACCGGTACCAGAAAGCCCATCACGTCGTCGAAGGTGAGGTCAGGATCCGGACTCGCGATCATCCACCGCATCCAGCGAAACCCGGTCGGTGTTGATCAGCTGCTTGCCGGCATTCTCGAAATTCACCGTGACCCGGGGTCCGATGATGGTCTGGATCTGCCCGACACCCCATTCCGGTTTGCCATCAAGCGTCACAAATGATCCGGGGCTCAGATATTCGGACATAGCCACCTCCGCATACGCAGCCGAGTGTCTCGGCAAGCTGTCGGTATGCTAACAATCCTTTCTCGCGTGTGCGAGAAGAATGCCGTATCCACGTGACGGTTTCGCAAGGAGTGGCGGAAATCCGGAGTTTCGTGTTGAGGACGAGGGCAGCGATCACGGCCCTTTCAACGATCAAATTTTGATAAGGTAGACGCGATTCGCGCGCGCTGCGTTTTTAAGGCTGGACTGCACGGGCACGAATGCAGAAGCATCGACGCCCGCAATTCGGCAATTGAGGCACCTGGTTATGAGCGGAAACACAACGGATGACGTCATCACGCTGGACCATTTGGACCTGTTGCTGTCGAAGATCTTTCACGACTTGATATCGCCGGTTTCGGCCGCACGGAACGGTCTGGAGCTGGTGCGTGAGTTTTCGGGTGATGAGGTTGGCAGCGACGCGATCGAACTTGTGGAGCAGAGCGTCGGCCAAGCTGCTGATCGTCTGACGTTCTTTCGCATGGCATTCGGCGGGGCTGGGTCGGGAGGTGGATTGGATGCCCGGATGGCGGCGCGGCTGACCAAAGACTATCTCGCAGGGCGCAAAATCGAGACCGACATCTCGAACTGGCCTGCGGATCCGAATCCGGATGGCGTTATGAAGGTGGTGTTGCAGACGGCCGCGCTCGCGGCCGATTGTCTGCCGCGGGGCGGCACAATCCGCGTGGTGGCACAGCCCGGGGGATGCCGCGTGATTGCAGAGGGAAAAGGTGCCGCGGTTCCTGTGGCCATGTCCGCGGCCCTGAAAGCGCCGGTCGCGGCGCAACTCTCGTCCGACACCGTCTTGGCAGACACGGCGCGCATCACCGCCGCCCGGTTCACGGTCAAGGTGAGGGTTTCCGCTGAAGTAGCGGGCTTCGATCTGAGTTGGTAGATCCGGCCGTTAGGCCGCTTTTTCCACCGGATCCCGCAGAACGTACCCGCGACCCCAGACGGTTTCGATGTAATTCGTGCCGCCGGTCGCCGTTGACAGTTTCTTCCGCAGCTTACAGATGAACACGTCGATGATTTTCAGCTCCGGCTCGTCCATGCCGCCGTAAAGGTGATTGAGGAACATTTCCTTGGTCAACGTGGTCCCCTTGCGAAGGGACAGCAATTCAAGGATTCCGTATTCCTTGCCGGTCAGATGAATCGGATTGCCTTCCGCCTCAACGGTTCTTTGATCCAGGTTGATGCACAACTTGCCGGTCCGGATGATCGACTCGGAATGGCCTTGTGAGCGTCGAACGATGGCTTGAATACGCGCCAGAAGCTCGCGGCGGTCGAATGGCTTGGTGACGTAATCGTCGGCGCCGAATCCAAGTCCCTTGATCTTCGCATCAAGCTCAGCCACGCCGGAAAGGATTAAAATTGGGGTTCGAACGCGCGCGGCCCGCAGACGACGCAGCACTTCATATCCGTCCATGTCCGGCAGCATGAGATCGAGAAGAATAATATCGTAATCGTAGAGTTGGCCGATCTCCAGCCCATCCTCTCCATGCTCGGTCACGTCGACCACGAAGGATTCCGCCTTCAACATCAACTCGATGCTACGCGCCGTAGGTTCGTCGTCTTCGACCAAAAGAACTCGCATCACTCCCACTCCCTTTGCCGCGCCTGTCCCGTTCTCAGCATCCGCGCGATTCATCATCAGATAAGGTTAACAGGCTCCTTCTGAACGAAAGGTTAACGCTTCAATCATATTCGTTAAATTAAGGCCATGTGATACGTTTCTCGAAGGATTAGAACACAAGGCCGTGACGTCCAGGGCCGCGAAACGGGAGTTCGACTTTGGCGACATTGCTGCGACATCTCGCCAATGAGATTGAAAAGGTCCAGGACGTACGGGTTTACGGACGCGTAACCGCCGTCTTGGGGATGATGGTCGAAATCGGCGGCGTGGAGCGCGCCCTCTCGATTGGTGACCGATGTTTCGTGCAGGCGCGCGGCAACCGTCTGATCGCCTGCGAGGTGGTCGGCTTCCGGGACGGCCGGGCGCTCGCGATGCCGTTCGACGCGGTTGAGGGGGTCGGCATCGGATCGCGGGCCCTGATCTCGGACGCACAGCCCGTTGTCTATCCCGACCACAATTGGCTGGGCCGTGTGGTGGACGCGATGGGACGCCCTGTGGATGGCAAGGGACCGCTGTCCGAGGGCATCGCCGCCTATCCGTTCCGCGCGTCTCCGCCGCCGGCGCATACCCGACGCCGCGTTGGGGAGAAGCTGGATATCGGAGTGCGTGCGATCAATCAGTTCCTGACGATCTGCCGGGGACAGCGGATGGGAATTTTCGCCGGGTCCGGCGTCGGAAAATCGATGCTGATGGCGATGCTGGCGCGGTTTGCTCGGGCCGATGTCTTCGTGATCGGATTGATCGGCGAGCGTGGCCGTGAGGTCCAGGAGTTCATTCAGGACTATTTGGGCGAGGACGGGATGTCACGCTCTGTCGTGGTGGTCGCCACCTCCGACGAAAGCCCGCTGATGCGGCGTCAAGCGGCATATCTCACCCTCTCGGTCGCCGAACGGTTTCGGGACGAGGGCAAACAGGTCGTCTGCATGATGGATTCGGTCACGCGTTTCGCGATGGCTCAGCGTGAGATCGGTTTGGCCAGCGGCGAGCCACCGGCGTCCAAGGGCTATACGCCCACCGTATTCGCGGAATTGCCGAGATTGCTCGAACGGGCCGGGCCAGGCGCCGACGAGGGTACGATCACGGGTCTGTTTACCGTGCTGGTCGAAGGTGACGACCACAACGAGCCGATCTCGGATGCGGTCCGGGGAATTCTTGACGGGCATATTGTGCTGGACCGCTCCATCGCCGATCGGGGCCGCTATCCGGCGATCAACATCCTGCGCTCGGTCAGCCGGATGATGCCGGATTGCAATACGGCCGAGGAGAACGTCCTGATCCGACGGGCACGCGCCCTCATGGCGACCTACGAGGATATGGCGGAAATGATCCGATTGGGCGCGTATCGTAAGGGGAGCGACCAGCTGGTGGATGAGTCAATCCTGTACCACGAGCCCCTGGAAGCGTTCCTGTCCCAGCAAAAAGATGAACTTGCCGATATGGATGAGGGCTTCGCGACCTTGGCGGAAATTTTGAGCCAAGGCGCCGATCCTGCCGGTGCCGCTGCCCAAACCCGATAGACCACCGTGAAACCGTTCGACACCCTGATCCGGCTCTCCGAGCAGCAACTCGACGAAAAGCGACGTCAATTGGCGGCGCTTGAAGACCGGTTGGACGCCGCCCGCCTGCAACGCAAGGCGATCGACGACGAACTGGTGCGAGAACAGGGACTGGCCACCCAGGACTCAAGCGCCCTTTTCGCCTACGGCGCCTATGCGGCCGAGGTGATCCGGCGGCGGGAGCGGGCGGACGCCTTGATTGTGCTGGTGGAGCGGGAAGCCGAGGTGGCGCGCGACGACGTCCGCACGGCCTTCGCGGAACTGAAGCGCTACCAGATCACCCATGATAGGAAATTGGCCGAATTGGCGAGAACACGGGCGGCCAAGGAGCAGATCGAACTCGATGAGATCGCCCAGCAGTTGGACCGCCGGAAGGACGACCGGTTGTAGGCGTTTGCCCTGCGGCATGTGCTGCTGGGATTGCCCAGATCGGGCGCAGGCAATAGCATCGAGCCGGTGCTTCCGCACCGCGTTCGCTTCTTCTTTCCCGCTCAGGATTTCAATATGCCGATCATCAACAGAATCGCCGAATTTCATGCCGACATGACCAAGTGGCGTCGGGATATGCATGCGCATCCCGAGACCGCGTTCGAAGAGGTCTGGACCTCCGACTACATCAACGAACGACTGGAAGAAATTGGAGTCGACAAGATCGAACGTGGGATCGCCAAGACCGGCATTGTTGCGACGATCAAGGGTCGGGGCGACGGCGGTCGGGCGATCGGGTTGCGGGCCGATTTCGACGCGTTGGACATTCTGGAGGACACCGGCAAACCGCATGCGTCCACGATTCCCGGCAAGATGCACGCCTGCGGCCATGACGGGCACACCTCGATGCTGCTTGGCGCTGCCAAATATTTGGCAGAGACCCGAAATTTCGACGGCGAGGTCGTTCTGATCTTCCAGCCGGCCGAGGAGAACGAGGGCGGAGGCCGGTTGATGGTCGAGGAGGGACTGTTCGACCGGTATCCGGTGGACGCCGTCTACGGCATGCACAACCGCCCTGGACTTGAGGTCGGAAAAATGTGCATGCGCGCCGGCCCCGCCATGGCCGGTTTCGATATTTTCGAGATCACCATCCACGGCTACGGGGGGCACGCCGCCCGACCGCACACCACAGTGGATCCGATCGTCATCCAGGCGCAGATCGTCAACGCACTGCAGACCATCGCCAGTCGAACGACTGATCCTCTGGAGAGTGTGGTGGTGTCGATCACTCAGGTCCATGGCGGTGACACCTGGAACGTGATCCCGCAGAAGGTCGTGTTGCGCGGCACGGTGCGGGCGTTCAAGACCGAGATTCAGGACCGGACCGAAGCCAGCATGCTCAAGCTGTGCACCAGCGTGGCGGCCGCCTTCGGTGCTACCGTCGATGTTCGGTATGAGCGACGATATCCCCCGCTGATCAACGACGACAGCCACATCGATCTGTGTGCCGATGTCGCGCGGGATCTGGTTGGTGAAAGCAATGTCGACACCAACTCGGCTCCGGTCATGGGGTCCGAAGACTTCGCTTTCATGCTCCAGGAAATGCCGGGTGCCTATGTCAATCTGGGCAACGGCGTCGGTGAGAATGGCGGCGTGTTCGTCCACAACCCGGGATATGACTTCAACGACGAGGCTTTGCCCGTCGGAGCGTCGTATTGGGCACGTCTTGTCGAGACGGTTTTAGAGCGGTCGGCGTGAGGCGGGAGCAAGATGGCGTTAACGGACGCCGTCACTCCTCCGTGGTCGAGGTGTCCGCAGTGCTGCGGGTGCCGTCGTCCTCACGCCGATAAAGTCGCCCCATCAGCTGGCCCAAGGCATTATGCAGGTTGCGAGCGGCTGAACGGGACAGGATCAGGCGTCCGACAACCGCGTGTTCCAGCTCGTTTCCGTCCGGGCTGGTGTGGATGTTCACAAGATTCATCCGAACAATTCCATCGCGCACGGTGGCGCCGATCACGCCGTCGACGAAAATGTCCCGGCAATCCGGATTTACGGTGATCGTGACGTTGGTCTGCGGGTCTTGCTGATCGCTCATTCTATTCCCCAAAATCTGATGCGTTGCAGGCAGTCTGGTGCGCGAAAACCGACTTCGCAAAAGCGGGAATCGGGATGCATTATATTTTAGACGAATTCTCGAATTAAGCCATCGGCTTATGCCATTTTGAGGTGGTGCCCTCCATCGACCGGCAAGCAGACCCCGTTGATGTATTTGGCCTCGTCGGATGCCAGGAACAGCGCGGCATGGGCTACGTCCCAGGCATCCCCCATCCGACCGGTCGGTGACTTTTCATGCCGCGCGCGCAGCATCTCTTCCTCGTTCTCGTATTGACCGACGATCTGCTGCCGGATCAGCGGCGTGTCCATCAGGCCAGGCATGATGACATTCGCGCGAATGCCTTGACGTGCGTACTGAATCGCGAGGCCGCAGGTGAATTGGTTCAGCGCACCCTTGCTTGCGTAATAGGAGGCGTAGGGATAGCCGCTCCATCGGATCGCCGCGATTGAGGACACGTTGACGATCGCGCCGGAGCCCTGATCCAACATGATCGGAAGCACGTGTTTGCAGGTCAGGAAGGCGCCGTTGAGGTTGATATCCATCACCCGCTGCCATTTCTCTTCGGAAAGTTCGATTGGCCCGCCCATCTCGGCAATGCCCACATTGTTGTGGAGCAAGTCGATCCGCCCCCACTCGCCCATGGTCGCGTCTGCGATCGCTTTGACCTGTTGGGATTTGGTCACGTCGCAGGCGAGGGCGAGTGCGGTCCCCCCTTCGCTCTGGATGATGCCGGCGGTCTCCTCGGCTGCGTTGGGATTGATATCCGCGCAAAGCACCTTGGCGCCCGCACGCGCGAACAGGACAGCAGTCGCCTTACCATTGCCCCAGCCCGGCCCCGACGACCCGGCGCCCATCACCACCGCAACCTTGCCATTCAGCCGACCTGAGACCGGGCTTCCCGTTAAATCTGCCATCTACATGTCCTCCCCTGACGATGATCCCGTGAGGTGTCGTTTCACGATCACCCTCTTGCTTTGACAGCGACTTTGCGGGAGCAGCGGTGGGGTTACAATGCATTCCACCGTGCCCCGACCGTCACCCAGGATTTCCGACAGGTGTTTGGCCCCAATTCCGGCTTCTCGAAATTCAACGCCGCCTGGCGGCCGCCTGTGCTCGCGGCGGTCTGGTCGTCGGCCGTTGTGTTGCTCTGGGTGGACTGGCCGACACTGCACACACTGGCGGCCATCACGCTGGGAGGGATTGCGGTGTTGTCCCTCACCGATGCGCGGCGGGAAAGTCTGGTGGTTGTCGTCGTGATCGTTGCGCTGATCGGCCTGTTGCTGTGGAGCGGTGCGGCGGTTGACGAGGTGGTGCGCGGGTTCGACCGGTCGCTGATCTTCGCGGCCCTGCTGCCGACGCTGGCGATGACACGGTCGGTCGCGCGCGGATTATCCGGTGTTCTGACGGCACAGGACCGGATTGCGAAGCTTCCAAGGGCGTGGGCTGGCATCGGTCTGCTGTTTGGCGGACACGCCTTCGGCTACGTGCTGAACACCGGCTCTTTCGCGCTGATGTCCTCAATCATCCCGGATGACAGTCCGGTGGATGATCGTCGGGCTGCTGCGCTTGCGACCCTGCGGGGGATGAACACCACCGCATTCTACTCACCGTTCTTTGTCGGGTTCGCGGTCGCCTATACCTATTTTCCGGCCGTCCCTGTCTGGCAGGTGTTCGCCCTGGGTGGCGGCCTTGCCGTGGTCGGCCTTGTGGTCGGGCTGCTGCTGTATGCGCGCCCGTTGAGTTGGGCGGGACTGAAGGCCGGACTGGGCTGTCTGGCCCCGGTCATTCCGCCCATGGGCGGGGCGGTGCTTCTGGTGGTGATCGCCAGCCACCTTCTGCCGATCTCGACCTTGGGTGGGGTGATGATGGTGATGCCCCTTCTGGCCTTCCTGCATATCGTGTCGCGCCCGCACCGGCTGCGGCCGATTTTTTCGGAAACCCGTCGGGCGATGGCGGGTATGGGGGACGACC
This sequence comes from uncultured Rhodospirillaceae bacterium, assembly GCA_937891725.1. Taxonomy (GTDB): domain Bacteria; phylum Pseudomonadota; class Alphaproteobacteria; order Thalassobaculales; family Thalassobaculaceae; genus JANSYC01. Next base: position 7,961 of record CALAHL010000468.1, read on the forward strand.
TGGCAGTGATCTCGGCCGCAATGGTGCTTGGAACCCTGGCGGAGAGTGCGCCGCCGATCCGCGAGATCGTTTCTCCATGGATCGCGGGTCACATGCCCCCCTGGGCGGCCGTCGGGGCCACGGTGGGGGTGATGATCGGGTTTGCGATCGCGGGGCTGCATCCGATGATCACCGGCACCGTGATGATGGCCAGCCTGGCGGGCTCCGGTCTCGCGATTGCCGATCTGCCGCTGATGATTGCGATGATGTTCGGCTGGGGCATGGGAGCGATGAACTCGATAAGC
>CALAHL010000469.1 GCA_937891725.1 uncultured Rhodospirillaceae bacterium
GCGGCGGATGTCTTCGTAGGGCGGCGATCCCTGCTCGATCTTTCGGGACTCGCCGGTGGCAATATCCCACCACCAGGCGCGCACGCCCCCGCGTTTGTCGCCGGCAGCGCCCGCCTCGCGGCGGGCGGCATAGGTGTAGGACCAGCGCGTGACCTCGGCCGGCGTCAGCGTCACTGCCGGTAGCAGCGCACCCGACGCCGTGGTTGCGGTACCGCGCCGGACGACCGCAAGGACCGGCCCGAGCGGCCGGGCGACAGCGTCGTGCCGGTTCGAGATGCGCGCCAGGAAAGCGATGTCGCCCTCGGTCGTCTGATCCAGATGGGGCAGTGGGATCGCATCGAGAGACGCCTCGATCCGTGCTTCCAGCCTGTGGTCCGCAGCGATGGTGCGGGTGAGATCGCCGAGGGTCTGGCGGTGCCAGGAGCGGGAACGGGCCGCACGGATATCCTGGCCCAGAGCGGCGGCGGTCGCCTTGACCTCCAGTGTGGCCGGCGGACCGCTGTAGGTGATCTCGTCGACCCGGTAGCGGCCCATGTCGATGGCGCCGGTCTCGCGGTAGCCGAGCCATACCGACAGCATGGTGTCGGGCGTCGGAAGGTCGGCGACGGCGCCGTCCAGCCGCGGGCGATCGTCGAGAGTGAGGCTCAGCCGGTCGCTCTTGGTCTCCGCCTCGTCGTCGATGCGGAGCGCCAGCAGCCGGTCGCGGATCGCAGCCGTGACGTCGCGGCCGTCGGCTTCGAGCCGGAAGGCGGGAGTCCGCGCCATGTTTTATCCCCAGATGCGTAAAATGCGCTTCGGGGCCGGCGGTGGGATGTCGGGCAGGATCAGCTCGATGCCGGCCGGCAGGACCGGCCCGCGCTCGGCCAGGCCGGGATTGGCGGCGAGCACGACTTCGAGCGTGTCGCTGCGGCCGTAGTGGCGCCAGCAGATCCAGTCGAGCATGTCGCCGTCGCGGGTCAGGTAGCGGACAGCGGTCATGCGTCCTCCCCGTAGGCGACCAACTTGATGGAGAACTCCAGCTTGCGCGGCACGCCGTCGGCAAGGAACACGGCCTGGGTCTCACGGAGCTCGAGAATGCACCAGAGGCCCCAGACCCTACCGGTGCCGTCGACCATCTCCAGTGGCGTGCCGGCGTCGGCGGCCTCGCGCATGGCGGTGATCTGGCCGAGCCCGCCGCGGAAGGCGGGATAGATCGTGCCGTCGAGTTCGACCGTCGAGGCACCGTGCCCGGTGAACTGCTGGGCCGGCCGGCGGCCGAGGCGGTCCTGGCCCTGCCAGCGGTAGGCGTCGGAGCGGCGGAGCCGGTCGTAGGCGGCGGTATCGAGCGCGAAGCGGAACTCGCCGAGCGCCATCATGATCTCGGGCATGACGACCTCAGTCGTGCAGAGCCGCGCGACCTCTCGGCCGACAGATCTCCGGCGGGTCAGCTCGAATGGATCAACGACGCGAAGAGCCGCGGGTCGTGGCTTGTCTGCGCGAATGTCTCGCCGCTGGTCACGATCGATACCGCATCATGGCTGTGAAGCGATTCCTGATGACTGGCGATCACGCGGAAATCACCGATATGGGCGTCTTGTTCCAACACCTCGTACATGAGGCGGACAGCGTCCTCGACGAAGATCGGGTTGGAAGCATTAAGCTCGGCGAAGGCTTGCTCATCCTCGCGTTTGACCATCACCTGTGTCTCCGTCGGAATCGCGGCGTTACACAGAGCCACCAAATCCTCAATCCAGAGCGGCGCCTCGCCGTCTAAAACGACTGAGATACGTGCGACGGAACGCTGCGAATGCGGGGTCGCTATCTGGCCGCGCGAGACACGCGCATGTTCGGAAAGCTCCAGCGAGCAGGGACAGGTGGAGGAATAGACGTAGTCGAGATGCAGGACCCGGAGGCCCTCATGGTCCTGCCTGATACTCTCGAAGGAAACATCGTAATACTGATAACCCTTCAGACCGCTGCGCAGGGAGGTGCGCATGATCGGGTAGTGGAACGAAAGCTGTAGCCGCGCCGCGGAACTCTCGAGATCATCGAGGTAACTCTTGAGAACCTCCTCGATACGGGCAAAATCGTAGGCCTTGCCCGCATGCCCGTAAAACGACCGCATGATGCGGCTCATGTTGATGCCCTTCTTGGCGGCATCAAGCGAGACCGAGCCCGTCACCGACGTTTCGAGATTGATCAAACCTCCGTCCCGTCGCCGATAGTCGAGCGGCAGTCGAAAATTCGAGATTCCGACATGTTGGATCGAGGTTCGCGCGCCCTTGATCAGACTTTCCGGCCCGTTCTGCAGATCAGGCAGGGTGGCCTTGTATTTGGCGTCCGCAACGAAACCCATCGGGTAGGTGCGGCTGAGGGTTCCGGCTGCGCGACCGGCCAGCATCGACAATCCCAGACCCGCCGCGTCTTCGGGAGCGAAGTCAACAGCGCGTTGGAGAATATCGAGCGCCTTACGCGTTTCCTCAGCCGTCGGGGCCAGTGGAGACCGTTTGAGGTTTGACATCTCGGTTGCGGCCAAGGCCGGGATCATGTTCATCGCAAACCTTTAATCGCACAGGAAGCCGGCCGCAGCCGGTTGGGGAAGGGAGCTACATGCAGGATCCGCTCAGGCGCTTAGGAAGAAAACGCGCCCAGCTTTGTCCCAGACAGGAGCCGTGTCATGTCCCTCACATGAGCAGGCGGGTGCGTCTGAGGCAAAACGACAAATAGGCGGTCGCGTCGTGCTGACAAGGGCGGACCTTATTGAGGCCACCGCTTCCGGCAAGGCGACGCACTGAGTGAACACAGTATTGGTTCCCTCAGGTTATTTCGGGCACAAATGATCGCCCACCGAAGACTGTTCCCTTGCCGCCGGTGCCGAGCCGGTGTGTTGCGTCAAGCCGATGGTCAGACGCGAGTACGCCCGCGCCCGCGTTGCCCCGGTCAGACCGCGCGGAGATGGATCATGCATTCGGATTGCTCTGCGGACAGCACCGCCGACAGCGTGTCGAGTATCCGCTGCACCGCCGCTGGGCGGCTCGCGTCGCCGTCAGCAGGCCGAAACGCGACCATCGAGCATGTCCTTGCATGGGTCTCCCGTCGCATAGGGACGATGAGCCGACTCTGCGGGAGTGCCGGATCGCCGATCAGAGCTTCGTATGCGTCCTCATAGGCGAAGGCGAGACCCTGGCGAAAGAGAAAGACCCGATCCGGGTAGCCGGGTTCCCGAACTGCGGAGAAGCCACTGCGATCTGACATCTCAGCGAGATATGACGGTGCGATGATCCGTGCATCCGAGGGGGCGCCACCAGGCGCTGACAACCTGGCGAGCGCGTCGGCGGTGCACCGTGCGCGCGTTTCGGGTACTCCTCTTTCGAGCAGTCCGATTAATGGCGGTGTGAGCGCTGTGCCCCGTGGGTCGTCGGAGGCTGTGATCCAGGCTTGAATACAGACAAGGTCGGGGATGGAGTCGAAGATCTCAAACGTTTCCGGTCCGTAAACCGGAGGAGATGCCCATGTTCGGGGAGGCGTGACCAAATATGTTGCCATGTCCTGACTCGCCCCGAGCCGGAAATCCGGTAATGCGCGCACGCTCGGCCGAAGCGGGCGGGTCATTGGATGATGATGTTGGGTGATGACCGCTCTCTCCTCAATCATGTGCACAGCAAATACCCGCAAAGCGAACCGTCCGGCATTCCGACGGTGATCTACCGATAGCCGCCCAGCCTACCGTGAAGAACGGTTTCGCGGATCGGACAGGACCCCGCAGGTTTCGTGCTTTTCTCCGCCCCGTCGGCACCACAGCAGACCTCCATTGCGCGGCGCCGGTTTCGACGGCAACAGGACGCCGCCAGCCGCACCTAGCGCCCCGAAACAGCCGGCGCCGGTCACCGAGATCCTGACCCAGCGGCTTCGGGCTGTGCAGCCATCGGGATCGATCGGAACGCATAGCAAAACCCTAACCGACCTTCGGCTGGCCACAGAACGGACTTGGGTCAAAATGCCGAGGGGCGCAACCGCCAGGCCCGCCGATACTACGGCGGGCCTGATTTGGATTGTCCACTCTCGAGAAGGTGGTGACGCTCAGTTCGATACCTGGCTGAACAGCTCCTCGAACAGGGCCCCGGCACGGCCCGGCGCGCGCACGCTTTGCGCGGCGTCGAGGTTGGAGATGTCATCACCGACCTGGATCAGCCCCACCATGCCCATGGCGTAATGCGGCTGGCACTTATAACCGTAGAGGCCGGGCTGATCGAAGGTGATCGTGACGTCCTGGGACAACCGGCTCCTGAAGGGCTCGGCGCCATCGGGGATCATGCCGTTGATCGAGACCACGTTATGGCCCGGATTCACCGATTTGAACGTGACGCTATCACCGGGCTCAATCTTCAGAAATGCCGGTTCGTATTGCAACGGCTGCCCGTTCAGCCCGCGGTTGAGCATTTCGACAATATGCTCGGTGGCCCAAACCGGGCTCGCGCTAGCGATCAACATGATAATTGCAGCGGGAAGTCTCTTGAACATGGGTCTCTCTGCGTTGGTTGATGCTGACCGAAGATCTATTATCGGGTCCCGCACGGACCACCGTGACAGGGTGACGCTGCCGACGCGTTGGTGGCACATCGCCGGTGGACCGGGGAGGCGCGGCACGGGAAAGCGGAGACAGACGCCATATCGCTCGCGGACGGGCACGGATGTCGATCGCGACAAAATTGCACGCGCATCGTTTCGATCCGATCCTGCGGGCTCTGCGTAAAGGGGGCGTCATTGCGACATGAGGAGACCGACATGACCCAGGTTAATCAATGGGAGACCCCCGTGTGTTCGGCCCTCCTGCCCGGCACGCCATGCGCGGCTGCCGTGTCATGAGCCGGGTCTGCGTCATGGGCGGCTCTAGGGGTATAGGGCTCGCAACCGTCAAAGCCTTGTTGGAGCGCGGCCATGAGGTCACGGCTTTCTCTCGCTCGGCCGAGAGGTTGGACCTTCACCACGATCGCCTGACCTGTGTATCCGGCGATGCCCACAACAGGGGTGACGTCGAGCGCGCTGTGTCCGGCCAGGACGCCGTGGTCCAGGCGCTGGGTGTCGCCTTGAACCTGAAGTTGCTCACCGGGCCGATAACGCTCTTTTCGCAGGCGACGCAGGTTCTCGTGCCGGTTCTCGAGGATGCCGGGGTCAAACGTTTGGTCGCGGTCACCGGTTTTGGGGCTGGAGACAGCGCTCGCGCGATCAGTTCTCTCCAACGCGTCCCCTTCAGAATCGTGTTCGGCCACGCCTATGCCGACAAATCGCGCCAGGAAGCGATCATTAAGGCATCATCCCTGGACTGGACCATCGTTCGTCCCGGCGTTCTGACGAACCAGCCCCTTAGAAAGCCGTATCGTATCCGCATGGTCCCGTCGGATTGGCGCAATGGGATTATTTCCCGAGCGGCGGTGGCTGACTACATCGCCAACGTTCTTTTCGATCCCGCCGCACGTCACTCCGAGCCCGTTCTGGCCAATTGAGGCACGCAGGAGGCCGGTGTTCGCATCGGGCGCCGGGGCTGCCGACGGTATCGGACTGGCCGCGGCCGCCAGTCTGGCGGCTCACCCCCGGACCGCTTCTCGGCGGCAGGAGGCGTCGCCATGCGCGGAGATGGCGCGGGCCAGACGCTGAGCGGCCAGGATGTAGGCCGCCGTCCGAAAGTCGACCTGGAACTTCGCCGAGGCGTCGATGACCGCTTGCGCCCGATCGGACAGCCGGTCCTGCAGCCGCCTCTCGACATCGTCCTCGTCGAACGGGATCTGCGTGCGCCCCTGAACCCATTCCAACCAACTTACAAACACACCGCCGGAGTTCGCCAGGATATCCGGGGCAATCCGGATGCCGCGATCGCGAAGTGCCTGGTCGGCATCAGCGCTGACCGGAACGTTGGCGATCTCAAGAATTGCGCGGGCCGAGACCTGCTTCGCGTTCTCCGCCGTGATCTGCCCGCCGAGCGGCGGCGGCTTGCCGGTGACCACGTGACGGGTATGGCCGCTTCTGTGCTTGCCGAAAGTGTCGGCGATCCAGGCCATCTCGGTCGGACCGGTTCCGACGTCCGGTGCCGGGATGTCGCGGTCCGGTCCAATCACCGGCGCGAAGGCCGTAGCGAACTCGCGCGTGAACCGTTCCCACTCGTGCACGCTCAGCTCGCGCATCCCGACCGTTGGATCTTCGCCATCACCGGCGATGGGGACTTCATGATGAACGTTCAAGAGATGGAAACCGCGCGGAGGCTGAACGCCGACATCACGGTGATGGTCTGGAATGATGGCGGATACGGCCTGATCTCCTGGAAGCGGGATGACGAGTTCGGTCGACACAGCGAGTTGTCGTTCGGCAATCCGAAATGGCTCGGCCTGGCGGACTGTTTCGGCGAGCAGGGCCAAGTTGTCGACCGCTCGTGGGATCTGGCCGAGGCGATCCGTTTTGCCATCGAGCACCGCGGGCTGTCCCTACTGGTCGTGCCGATCGACTATCGCCAGAACCGGTTGCTCGGGGAACGGCTGGGGGCGATCCCCTGTCCGATATGAAGGCCGGGACGGTGCGCCATCGGTCTCAATGTGCACGCGTTCTGGTGGGTCGTGGATGAAGGCCTGCCGCGGACGCCGGCCTGGCGCGACCGCCGGCGATAGCGCGTGTCGCCCGGGTTCATTCGCGCGATCTGGGACGCGGGATCCAATAGGGCGTCCGGGACCTGTACGCGCGCCATTCCTCGCCGAAGAGGCGCGAGAATCGGCGTTCCTTCAGGCGCGGACCCACCAGGCAATAGCCGGTCAGTGTGACTGCAACCGCAAGCTGATCGGGCGTCCACACCGGGACGCACCATGTGGTCAGCGCGAACGAGACGTAGATCGGCTGGCGGACATGCCGAAACAGGCCTTCGGTCGGCATCGGCGGGTAGGGCGGTCGGACGCCTCGCAGCAGTGATGTCCATCCCAGCAGACCGCTCTGCACTTCCGCGCCCGCATCCCATGATGCCTTCGCCAAGAGGATCCAGGCACATGCGTAGAAGGTGCCGATCACGACCAGCGTCCACCCATCGGCGTGCCACCAGACTTCGCCGGACGGCGACCAGAGCACGAACAGGAGCAGAAGTTGGACCGATGCGACGATCGCGAAACTCGTCGTGGACAGCGTGCCGCCGGTATCGCCTGGCGCCAATCGCGCGAGGAACGGGCGTCCGGCTCCGGTGAGCAAAAGCGAGTGCACGATGGGGAACTGCAGCAGCAATACGGCGTTCGCGAGGTAGGACCAAGGGGTGGACAGCGGGCCGAGCGAAGCCGACATCCCAAACCACATGGCCGCGATCATCGCGCCGACCGCCAAGCCGAACAAAGCGTGACTTGTCACACCGTAGGTTATGGCCAAGGCCAGGTCGCGCCGGCTCTCGGCCCGGCTGCGTTCACGTGGGGGCGCGCGCATCACCCGCGAGAGGGGCGCAAAACGGTGGGCGATCCGGTGGGCCGTGGAACGGACCCCTTTTCTCGCCGAGTCAGGGCTTGCTTGGTCGCTCATGTGGATCAACTTAAGGCTCAGACGGCGAGCGGAATGCCCTGCGGCACCGTGTCGCCGACAATCGCGACCATGCGCTGCCAGACACGCACCCAGACATGCACAGGTCGTATCGACTTTCACGACCGGTCTTCGGAGGTGCGACTGTCAACGGGTCCGCGGGCCACAGTGTCTGAATGTTGGAGGAAAACATGCTTTTGGCCGCAGCGGCCTTCGTAGGATTTGTCTCGGTTGCCTTTGGGGCTTATTCGGAACACGGCCTTCGGCCACGGGTCAGCGCGGAGACCTTCCGGTTCCTCATGACGGCGGTCCGCTACAATCAGGTGCACGCCCTGGCAGCCGCCGTCGTCGGCGGAATGATCCTGGCCGCACCCGATGCTGACGGGTTGCTCCTGCGAATCGCGGGATGGGGGTTCGTGGCGGGCATGGGGGTCTGAGTAGCAACGGAACAGAAAGCCTACATAAGGGCCGGGGTCAGGCATCGTCGATGCCGAGGGTGCTGGGATTGCGGAGCGGGCGAAGTTCGCCGCGTGCGACCATGTCGGGGATGGTGAAGGCGTATCGCCCGAGCATGTTGATGTGCCGGAACCCGAGCGGCGACACACGGGCGACGTCCTCGTCGCGAACGTCGTAGCCTTCGGCGCGCAACTGGTCGAGCGCGGCGTCGGTATAGATCGTGTTCCAGAGCACGGCGAGATTGACGACGAGCCCGAGCGCGCCGAGCTGATCTTCCTGCCCTTCGCGATAGCGTTGACGCAACTCACCGCGCTTGCCGTGGAAAATGGTGCGGGCGAGTTGGTGGCGGCCTTCGCCGCGGTTGAGCTGGACCAGAATGCGGCGGCGGTAGTTCTCGTCGTCGATGAACCGCAGCATATACAGCGACTTGATGAGCCGGCCGAGCTCTTGGAGCGCGCGGGCGAGCCTGGTCGGGCGATCGTTGGTCTGGAGCACGCGGGTGAGGCCGGCCGCGCGCACGACGCCGAGTTTGAGCGAGCCGGCCAGTCGCAGCAGGTCATCCCAATGCTCGGCGATCAGCCTGGTGTTGATCTTGTTCGAGGCGAGGTCGTCCAGCACCCCGTAATCGGCCTTGCCGTCGACCCGCCAGAACCGCGCGCCGCCAATGTCGGCGATACGCGGGGAGAACTGGAGCCCGAGCAGGTGGAAGACACCGAAGATCGTGTCGGTGTAGCCGGCCGTATCGGTCATGATCTCGCTCGGCTGAAGCTCGGTTTCCTGCTCCAGCACGACCGCCAGCAGATAGAGGCTGTCGCGCAGCGTACCCGGCACTGTCACGCTGTTCAGGCCGGAGTACCGATTGGACAGCAGATTGTACCAGGTGACGCCGCGCTTGCGGCCGTAATAGTGCGGGTTGGGACCGGCGTGGATGGTGCGCACGGGCACCGTGAACCGTAGTCCGTCCGCGGACGCGACCTCGCCGCCACCCCAGGCGCTCGCGAGTGGGATCCTGTTATGTGCGGCGACCAGCAGCGCATTGGCGGCTGTCAGTGTTTCCGCACGCATGAAGTTCTGCTTCACCCAACTCAGCCGCGATCTGCGCAGCGAGGGGATCTCGGGACGGACAAGCGGCTCGAACCCGGTGTTGGTCGCCTCCGCGACAAGCACTCCGCAGATGGTGGTCGCAATATCTTCGGCCCTCGCATTTCCCTCGCTCGCATGCGTGAATGCGGAAGCGAAGCCCGTGCGGGCATGCATCTCCAGGATCAGTTCGGGCAGATCGAGCCGCGGCAGCCGCACATCGACCGCAGCACGCAAGTTGACGAGACTGACCGGATCGTCGGTCTTGTCCAGCGGCTCGACCGACAGATCGGGTCCGCTGGCCGTCTTCGCGATCGTGATGGCTTGGTTCTCCGGCGCCCGCTCTGCGGTCTCTCGGTAGGCGAGGTCGAGCCGCTCGGACAACTTGGCGATTTCCTCTTCGGCCGCAATCGCGACGCCGACCGTGCGGCACACGGTCGGTCTTGCCGCTTCCCACGCGGCGCCTGTCAGCAGGCCCTTCCGCGGATCGGCATAGCGAAGCGAACGGACCGGGAAGACGTCGCGGCGACGGATCGCCCGGCGTAGGCGGTCCAACATGCAGAGCCGGTAGCCGGTCAGGTCGAACGCCCCATCGTCCGTCCTGAGCTGGCCGGCCCAGGCTTTGGGCGCGAACGCCGTGGGGATCGGCCCTCGCCGCTTCTCGCCCTTGTGAACCCTGCGAAGGTGGTCGATCGCGTCCAGCAATGACTGTCCCGCGGGCGCGGCGGCAAGGTCCAATCCGTCCAGCATTTTCGGCAGGTATCTTATCGTCCCAGTCTGCTGGCGCAGCTCGGCGAAATAGCTGTCGTCACTCGGCCGCGCCAGCAGATTGACCTGCTCGACGGCATTCGACAGCGCCGCCCGGTCGACGACGGCGAAGACTGCGGCACGCACCCCGGCATCGCTGATGCCTTCATCGAGCAGCACGGCGCCGACATCGCGAAGCCTCAGCGAGGCGGCGTCGAGATCGCGCAATGAGCGCATCCGCGTTTCCTTGGCGTTGATGCGGGCGTTCGAGAACATCCTGGTCGACACGACGTCGAACAGGTCAATGATGTCGTCTCCGGCAGAGGCTTCGAGCGTGCGTACATAGGCCACCAGCGTCGCCGCACGCCGGTCGTCGGGAAGCCGCGCCACGGCCTGTGCTTTCGCGGCGGCGGCGAAGCGCGCCAGCGCAGCCGCCTTGCCGGGCGGCACGCGATCGAGTTCCGGCAGTCCGACCGTGAACGTGCGGATCTCTTCCAGGCGCGCAACGGCGCGGCTGATCTCCGGGCCGCTTTGCAGATACGGTCCGTCGCGAAGGCGATCGAGCGGGCTCTGCCGTCCGTCTTCAGGCACGGCGACAAGCGTATCGAGGCGCGCTCGCTGCTCGGGCGTCAGCTTGGCGACCAGGCGGCGATGCACATGGCCATGGACACGCGAGCGCACCCTCGCGACGTCGCGCTCGAGCACAGACAAGCCCGGCAGCAGCACCTTGGCTTCGAGAAGCCATGCCGCGGCCGCATCGAACAGCGCCGATGGCCGATCGGTGCCCGTCCAGCAGAGCGCATAGATGAAACGATGCAAGCGGAACGCGACGCCGGGATCGGAGAAGACCCGATAGCCATAGTGATCGCGGATCCGCGGGCCGTGCCGCCAGCGCCCCTCGCTGGCGCAATATCTGGCCATCGATTCGACCGTATCCGAGATCGCCAGCTGCTCACCGGCGAAGCGCGCGGCCGATGCCGGAATTTGTGAAGGATCCTCAAGAAAGGTGCCCAGGAACCGAAGCGCTCCGAGCTGGACCGCGACGCCGAGACGATTGTGATCGCCGCGATGCTCGCCGACGAACGCGCGGTCGGCGTCGTCGAGGTGGAAGTGGCGGGTCAGCTGCTCGGAGGTCGGATCACCGGCGAAGCGGCCATATCGAAGTGCCTGGTCATCCGAGAGGAAACTGACCGGCACCGTTCCGGCCTACGCTGCTGTAGTGGGCTTGACGGCGCGTCTGCCGAGCAACTCGCTGGCGCGCTCTCGTGGCTGCCCTTTTGCGTCGACATAGGCGTAGAGCGTGGAAACCGAGATGCCGAGCTCCGCGGCAACGTCGCGTGCCGCATTGTCGCGGTCTGCCATCAACGCCATCGCAGCCTTGAGCTTCTGCCTGGTCATGATGCGCGGCCGCCCCCCAGCGCGGCCACGCGCGCGGGCTGCGGCCAGCCCCGCCATCGTTCGCTCATGGATCAGGTCGCGCTCGAACTCGGCGAGGGTCGCGAAGATGCCGAAGACCAGCCGGCCCGTGGCGGTTGTGGTGTCGATATCGCCGGTCAGCACCTTCAGCCCGATCCCGCGCTTGTGCAAATCCCCGACCAGCCCAACAACATGCGGCAGCGAGCGGCCGATCCGATCGAGCTTCCACACGACGAGCGCGTCGCCGTCGCGAGCAACGTCGAGCGCCTTGCTCAGGCCCGGGCGCTCTGTCGTACGGCCCGAGCAGACATCGTCGAAGACCCGCTCGCATCCGGCACGATCGAGCGCGTCGCGCTGCAGGTCGAGGCTCTGCTCGCCCGTCGACACGCGCATGTACCCGATCAGCATGGACGCATCCCCTTCCCTACATCAATCTATCCGGGTGGGGGTTTGACGGCTACAGGTTTCTGGACGGATAAATATGGGACTACAGCGCTTCCTGGGATCAATCGGCAACCGTCCCGGCCCTTCGCATCAAACCAGGGTTTGTTGCACGACCAGCCCGGCCCTTATGTAGGTTTTCTGTTCCGTTGCTACTCAAACCCCTTCCAATGCTCTCCGATTAACCCCAAATCGTTATAAAACAGGCTCTTGGTGTTAGCCGTTGACACGGACGGTGAACTGATTCCAAATCGTCGTCAACAATATTTCGTTGGTTTGGAATTTTGAGGCACAAGAGGACCGATCGATATGGATGTCGTCAATGAGCTTCGGGCTCTTCATCGGTCGGGCCAAAAAGCCGAGTTCGCCCTGCGAACAACCGCTCGGGCGCGCTTTGAAGAACACGAAGGTCCGATCGAAAATGGATCTTTAAAGCCCCGCCCCTTCACCCTTCCCGAAGCCGCCCGGTTTTTGAAAGTGAGCGGATCTCGTGTTCGTCAGCTTGTTCGGGAATTTGATGAATCGGAAGGTGGCATTGGTGAACGTCGAGGAAGCAATCGGTTCTTGTCGAAGCAGGACATTGACCGGATCCGGGCGCATCTGTTCAAGACGACTAAAAACGAGACTTACCACCCGCAACGCTTTCTCGACCGAGGCGATAAGCTTCAGGTCCTGGCGTGTGTGAATTTCAAAGGTGGCGTAGGTAAGAGCACGACTACGCTTACACTGGCCGAATATCTCGCGGTACGTGGATATCGTGTTCTGATCATCGATTTGGATGCACAGGCAACGAGTACGACGATTTTGCGGGGACTCGAGGACCACTGGACGGTTGCTGAGAATC
>CALAHL010000470.1 GCA_937891725.1 uncultured Rhodospirillaceae bacterium
CGCCTTCAAGCGCCAAGGCAGGCGCTGGCGACGATGCGGCGTCGGAATCGCTGTCCAAAGCAGTGTCAGTATCCATCAGGGCAACCATGTCGATCCCTTACACAGTGCCACGCGGGATCGCAAGGCGAGCTCAGCCCGCGGGGGAGACTTCGTCGTCATCCCCGGCAGTTGAGGCGCCGGACCCAGTCTCCCAATTCTCATCCGGATCGCCGTCATCGGGCAGGAAATCAAGCTGTTCGCCATCGTCTTCCTCGTCGTCATCGTCGAGATCCTCCGGCTGCATGGCAATGGAGGTGAGACCGCCGCGTCGCTCCAACAATCCGGCCGCTTTCAACTCCTCGAGCCCCGGAAGGCTCTTGATATCCTCCAACCCGAACTGATCGAGGAAAGCGGGCGTGGTCAGCCAGGTCAGCGGACGGCCGGGGGTATCGCGACGGCGGCCCGGCTTGATCCATCCGGCTTCGAGCAAGGTATCCATCGTGCCCTTGGACAGCGCCACCCCGCGGATTTCCTCGACCTCCGCCCGACTGACCGGTTGGTGGTAGGCGATGATGGAGAGGGTCTCGATCGCCGCACGCGACAATTTCCGGCGCACCGGTCGTTCGGTCCGCAGCAGCGGTGCCAGATCCGGCGCGGTTCTGAAGGCCCAACGATTCCCGGTCTGCACCAGATTGACCCCGCGATCCTCGTACAACGCCGCCAGTTCATCGAGAACGACCGGCAGATCGACCTCTCCTGGGATGCGCTTGCCGATATCCTCTTCGGTCAGCGGCTCAGCACTGGCAAACAGCAGCGCCTCGACCGCACGCAGCCAGCGCCGGCGCTCATCCGCGTCGATCAGGAGGTCCGGCAGATCGGCTTCAATCTCACTCATTTCGACACCTCCCCATCGCCGTCTCCGCCGCTGTTTTCGGAGTATTCCGGCGTGACGTCCTGCTCAGGTGTCGATCGCAGCCAGATCGGTCCGAAAGTGCCGTCCTGCCGGATGCTGGCTTGCCCGTCCTTGACCAGCTGCAAACTGGCGACAAAGGTCGATGCGATGGCCGAGCGGAACATCAGGACGCCCCGCAGGTTCTCCGGCAGGAAGCTGAACAAGGTACGCCATTGCGGCACCCGCCCGATAAAAGTCCGCAAGCGCTCCACCGCCTGCTCCACCGAATAGAGGTCGGTCTCGGCGATCCGCAAGGTGCTGTCCTGCCCTCTCAGCTTGTGATCGGCATAGGCCCGCAGCAGATCGTACAGGGTGGCGTCATAGACCGAGCGGAACCGCGCGCCGAGATTTTCCGGCCGGCCGCGCGGAAACACGTCGACACCAAGCTGATGGCGTGCAAACAGGCGCTCTCCAGCCGTCTGCATCGCCTCAAGACGCTGCAGCTGGAATCGCAGCATTTCGGCCAGCGCTTCGGGATCCTGATCCTCGTCCTCGCCCTCTTCGGGCGGCAGAAGCAAGCGCGATTTGAGGTAGGCCAGCCATGCCGCCATCACCAGATAGTCGGCTGCCAGCTCCAAATTAAGGACCTGGGCTTCCCGCACGAACACCAGATATTGGTCCGCCAAGGCCAGAATTGAGATCTGTGTCAGATCAACCTTCTGGTCCCGCGCCAGGGACAGCAGGAGATCGATCGGCCCCTCGAACCCGTCCAAGTTCAGGAACAGCGACAGCTGCACCGGTTCGCGCCGCCGACGATAGTCTGGAGTGGGGCTTTCGAATGGGTCGGTCTGCGCCAAAAATCGGTCCCGCGTGGCTATGACACCGGTTGGTCGGAGTCACGCCTCCGACCGGCTCTCAGACAAAGGTTCAGTGACCGGCCAACGTCAGCAGAATGTCCGCCAGGAACACAACCGGACCCATGACCAAAGTCCCAATGATATCCAGTTTATACCCGAATTGCTCCGCTATGAAGGGAAGCAGGAACAGCAGGCCTATCACCAGGACCAGCCCCGCCCGTTCCAGCCGAGCCAAGCGCCAGGCCAACTGATCCGGCAGGATCGAAACAAGAATGCGGCCGCCGTCGAGCGGCGGG
>CALAHL010000471.1 GCA_937891725.1 uncultured Rhodospirillaceae bacterium
GCTGGCACACCGCAGCATACTCCGAATCCATGGTGCCGAAATCCTGGTCGCGGTCGAAGCGGATCGGATGGTGGCAGCCGGCATGGTGGGTCACGACGGTCACCGGGGCTGGGTCTACTATATCGGAGTCGACCCCGACCATCATGGCGAGGGTCTGGGCCGCGCTCTGATGGCAGCCTGTGAGGATTGGCTGGGTCGCCACGGTGTGCCGAAGGCGCAGCTGATGATTCGGGATACGAACACCAAGGTCCGCGACTTCTACGGCCGCATCGGTTGGAGTGAAGAACCGCGAATCGTCATGAGCAAGCGGCTTTTGGCGTCTCCCCCAATCGGGCTCGGTACCATCGAGACAACAGTCACCTCGCTCGAAATTGCGTCCCGTCCCACTCGGGTCGCAAAGCATGCCCCCTCCGGCATCCGGCTGTCTCTGATGCGGGCAAGCCCGCCGAGCGTTCCGTTCTATCGCTGGCTCTACGCAGAGGTCGGCAAGAATTGGGTTTGGGTTTCCAGGCGCCTGATCTCGGATGAAGCCCTGCGGGAGATCATCGGAGACCCGTTGGTCGAAATCTACGTGCTTTACATTGACGGCACCCCGTCCGGTTTCGGCGAGATCGACCGGAGAAAAGGGCCCTCCTCCGTCGAGCTTGCCTATTTCGGGTTGATGCCGCACGCGATCGGTAGAGGTGTTGGGCGCTATTTCCTCGATGCCATGGTCGATCTGGCTTGGCTTAAGGAAACCGAGCGGCTTTGGGTTCACACCTGCGACTTGGATCATCCTCGCGCCCTGGGCATGTACCAGCGCGCCGGGTTCCAGCCGTTCGAGCAATACACGGAGACCCTTCCCGATCCTCGGCTGGTGGGGCTGCCCATGCCGACCAAGGGCCATGCCGGCCCCCCGGACCTGCCGATGCGGCCGAACACGGTGACCCAACTGCGACCGATCCAGTGACCACCCTGCGCTATCTCACGGATCCGATCCAATGGGGTGCACGGACGGTTGGCTTCGGCCCCGCGCACGCGGATGATTTCGAGCGGTTGCTGGACCTGCGCATCCGTGTTCAGCGTGTGCATTTGGAGCGGTTGAACCGGTTCCATCCGGATCGCGCGCGGAAGCGGTTTACGGCAGCCTATGACCCCGGCGCGACCCGCCTGGTCAGCGTCGACGGCACCTTCGCCGGCATGGTATCGATCTTTGATCGGGGCAAGACCCTTGAAATCGGACAGTTTTATCTGGAGCCCGAGTTCCAGTCAGGCGGACTCGGCGGGACAATCCTCGGATCTCTCCTTGCGGCGACCGATGCCGACGGCCGAACCCTGATCCTGGATGTGATCCGAGAGAGTCCCGCCAACCGCTTCTACACCCGCTTCGGGTTCATCGAGACCCATCAGGAAACCTACGATATCTACTACCAGCGAACGCCCCACTCCCTTACGGAATGACTTTGGCGTCCCGATAGGCCTGCAGCGCGCCGAGGATAGCGCTTCGGCTGGTGATCACCCGCTCCGGGGTCTCGAACCCGGCGCGGCGGATCTTGGCGTTCGAGGCCATGTCGTCCCACCAGATGCGGAAATTGGTGTCGCCATAGCCCCAATTCGCGATCCGGGCCAGATCCGGCTCGATCAACCCTTCGCGCTTGGCCAGACCCAGCCACATTCCCTCGGCGCCAATCATCGCCTCCCCCAAAGTCTGGGTTTTAACCTCGGCAGGCTGGATCTCGAAGAAATCGGCGATATCGTGCCAGACATCGCAAAATCGGAAATAGTCGGCGCAGATCACATTATACGCCTCATTCTGGGCCGCCGGGGTCGCCATACACCAGAGGATCGCATCGACCAGAAGACCGAGATCGGTCACTTGCGTCAGGCTGAAAAAACACTTCTCGGTTCCGGGAAAGCTCAGTTTCTGGCCCCGCTCCCGCCGGATTGTTCCCATGGCCGCCAGCACACCTATGAGGTTGTGCGGGTAGCCAAGTGAGAACCCGGTCAACACATGCGGTCGCAGCGCCGACCACGACCAGCTGGCGCCAGCTTCGGTACGCGCCACGGCATAATCCTGCTGATCGTAGTAGAAGTTCCGCACCTCGGCGCGCGCATCATCCTCCTCGGCAGGTGTCGGATAGGCGCCCAAGTGACTGCCATACCATTTGCAGCCGTGCACCAGATGCACATGGGCAAGCGGCGCACCAGCCGCCTCAACTCCCTCGACCACGTGCCGCAACATCGCCAGGTTGCGATCCGCCTCGACCGCAGGGTCCGGATTAGGCGCCCGTCCCGCAAACACCACCGCGGTTGCATTGGCGGCATTCGCGGCCAACGCGGCGGCAAAGGCCTCGCGATCGGTGAGATCGACGCCAACGTGGGTGAGCCCGGCGATCGCCGGATTGGGCGGAGTTCGGGAGAGGCCGATCACGGTCCCACCGCCTGCGATCAGACGGGTCGCCACCGCCCGTCCCACGATGCCCGACACGCCCGCCACCACCGTGACATCACCCTTACCCGAACCCATAGTTTCCTCCGTGTGTACGCTTCTGCCGGACCATAGCAGACTCCAGACATGCGGAGAGCGCCGTGATATCTCACACGGCGCTCTCCGACAGGCCGCCCCCGCCCCCCGACAGCGGCGACCCTCTCCGTCGCAATAATCAGAAGATCAGTGCGCCAGAATCTGGCTGAGAAACAGTTTGGTCCGATCCGACTTTGGATTGTTGAAGAACTCGTCCGGGGTGTTCTGCTCCACGACCTCGCCCTGGTCCATGAAAATCACCCGGTCGGCCACCTTCTTCGCAAACCCCATTTCGTGGGTCACCACCAGCATGGTCATACCGGTCTCGGCCAAACCGACCATCACGTCCAGCACTTCCGAGATCATCTCCGGGTCGAGCGCTGAGGTCGGCTCGTCGAACAGCATGATGTTCGGGCTCATGCAGAGCGAGCGGGCGATTGCCACGCGCTGCTGCTGTCCACCGGAGAGCTGCCCGGGATACTTCGCCGCCTGTTCCGGAATTTTCACCCGCTCCAAGTACTGCATGGCGACCTTCTCGGCTTCCGCCTTCGGCATGCCCTTCACCCAGATCGGGGCAAGCGTACAGTTCTCCAGGATCGTCAGGTGCGGGAAAAGATTGAAGCTCTGGAACACCATGCCGACGTCCCGCCGGATCGCGTCAATGTTCTTCACATTGGTGTCGAGGGCGGTACCATTGACCAGAATGTCGCCGGCCTGATGTTCTTCAAGCCGGTTGATGCAGCGGATCAAGGTCGACTTTCCGGATCCGGACGGTCCGCAGATCACGATTCGCTCGCCCTTGTTAACCGACAGCGCTATGTCCTTGAGAACGTGGAACTCTCCGTACCACTTGTTCACCTGAACCAATTCAATCACGACCTCATCGGACATCGTGGAGGCGACATACTCTCCAGATGTCGGGTCGACGGTGCTGGTATCCATGCTCATAGCGTTAGTATCCCTGTTCGACGGATTGAGGGGTTCGGATCAGCGTCGGCCGTAGCCGCCTGCAATCGTCCGCTCAAGATGTTGGCTATACTTCGACATTGCGAAGCAGATGATGAAAAACACGCCGGCTGCGAACAGCAACGGCTCGGAATGCAGGCCAAGCCAGTTCGGGTCCTGACCCGACGCCTTCACCATCAGCAGGATGTCGTAGAGCCCGATGATCGACACCAGCGTGGTGTCCTTCAACAGGCCGATGAAATTACCCACAATGTTCGGGATCATCAGCTTGAGAGCCTGCGGCATGACGATGAAGGTCATCATCTTCCAGTAGTTCAAGCCAAGTGCCTGCGCGGCCTCATACTGACCTTTGGAAATCGCTTGCAGCCCGCCGCGGACGATCTCAGCCATATATGCGGAAGCAAAAATACAGACAGCGACGATCACCATCACCAGCTTGTCCGGATTCAACGCGACCGGCAGGAACAAGGGCATCATGGTCACGGCCATGAACAGGATCGTAATCAGCGGAACAGACCGGAACATTTCAATCCAGACAGTGCAGAACACCCGGATCACCGGCATTTTCGACCGCCGCCCCAATGCCAGCACAACGCCACTCGGCAAGGCGGATGCAATCGCAATTCCCGAGATAGTGAGCGTGAGGAACAGTCCGCCCCAGGCCTGAGTCGTGACTTCCGGAAGGTCCCAACTGCTCACGTAAATCAAAGACATAACCAACAGCAGAGCGAAACCGGCCATCAGCACGTATTTGTGCAGCCGATCGTCCTTGTCGGCCATGCCGGAGACACCGACCAGGACCTTGCCGATCGATTTGTTCATCGCATAGCTGGTGATCACGTTGAGCCAGACGGCAATGAACAGGGCCAAAGCGATGGACGACGTAATCATCAGGAAGATGCTCGCCTCACCGCCCAGAAAAAGATGCGCCGCCAGAAACGGGAAGGTCAGCACACAGGACAGACCCGTCTGGATCTTGGCCTCGACCTTCGGCAGCCAAAACGGCAGGAGCCAGAGCACGAGGAGTGCAAGTGCCAGCTGGATCCGCCACTGCTCCTCGTCCGGATAGCGGCCGTAGATATACTGGTTCATCCAAACGCCGACGCCCGCCCAGCAGGCCCCATTGTGGCCAACCTTCTCGCCGTTCGGCAGAACTGTGTCGAGGCATTCGCGGTAGCTGTTCGCCGTCCAGACCGCATTGGCGATCCCGTACTCGTACAAGGAGTAGAACAGAGTGAAGATCAGCCATGCGCCGACGATGGTCAGTATCGTATCGACCGGTCCTCCGAAGAGGTTCTTACGCAACCAGCCAACCACGCCAACCGTATTCGGCGGCGGCGGAAGGCTCGGCTTGGGCCGGAAGACGACGTCGGACTGGGTCGTATCCGCCATCTCAACGCTCCTTCAACTGAACGGACTTGTTGTACTGGTTCAACGCCAGCGAGATCGACAGGCTGACCGTCATGTAGAACAACATGACCATCGCCACGATCTCAATCGCGTGGCCCGACTGGTTGAGCGACGTCTGCATGAAGACCGCAACCAGATCCGGGAAGCCGATGGCAATCGCCAACGACGAGTTCTTCACCACGTTCATCCAGTTCGAGATCATCGGCGGCACGACCGCCCGCATGGCCTGCGGAATGATAACCAGACGCAGCGTCCAGCTCGGTTTCAGACCCAAGGAATACGCCGCCTCGGTCTGGCCGTGGCTGACCGAAAGGATCCCGGCGCGCACGGCCTCAGCCATGAAGCACGAGTGGTAGATCGTCAGGGCCAGTAAAAGTGCGCAGAACGAGGGCGGCACGGAAGCACCACCGACGAAGTTGAAGCCCTGGAGGGTCGGCAGATCGAATGCCAACGGCGCGCCGGTCACAAGGAAGACCACAAGCGGAAACCCGAAGATCAGGCCAAGCGAGATCGGGAACACCGGTGTCTTCTGGCCAGTGTCGAACAGCCTCTTCGTGGCCCACTTGGACAGTATCACCGCACCGACAATGCCGATGACAAAGGCGATAGCAGTCAGGAAAAACAGATCGCCGGGCTGCGGCGACGGAAAATAGAACCCGCGGTTGTTCAGAACAAAGCCAGTCACCGGCTCAAGGCTCTGGCGCGGCGACGGGAGCAACGCGAAAACCGTCAGGAACCAAAACAGGATCTGCAGGAGAAGCGGCGTGTTCCGGAGGATCTCTACGTACCAGGCCGCCAGATTTCGGATCAGCCAGTTCTTCGACAGTCGAAGAACGCCCATCACAAAACCGAGGAAGGTGCTCGCAACGATCGCGATCGCGGCGACCAGAAGCGTGTTCCCGATGCCGACGAGAAAAACATGAAAATAAGTATCACCGGCCTCGTAGGGAATCAGAGACCAGGCGACCGAGAAGCCAGCGGTCGACCCAAGGAAGCCGAAGCCCACCTCCATGCCCCGCGCGTCAAGGTTCGCCGCGGTGTTGGTATAGAGATAGTAGCCTGCGAGCAGGACAACCACGCCCACGAACATCTGGTAGAAAACCGAACGAAACCGTTCGTCATTGATGAAGGCGAGCGCAGACTTTCCGCCGCTGCCCGACGACGAGCCGCCCTTCTCAATCACCGCCATGGCCGGTGCCTCCGTTAAACGCGATAAATGATGCCGGACCGAAAGGAGGAACGCCCGACCTCCAAAGGAGGCCGGGCGTTCTACCGATTAGGTCTTGCCGGAACGGCGGGGAGTACATCAGACCACCACGGGTCCACAGGTCGTTGACCGAACCCTTACGCGGGATGTTCATCACCGTCTTGGGGCCCATGTACTCGTCATAGTTCTCGCCGTAGTTGCCCACCATCTTGATGATGTTGTAGGCCCAATCCGGACCGAGGCCGAGACCCGTATTCAGGTCGCCCTCGACACCAAACATCCGCTTGATTTCCGGATTGTCGCTGTTGGCCTTCATCTCGTCGACGTTGGCCGAGCTCACGCCCATCTCTTCGGCGTTGATCATTGCGAACAGCGACCACATCACGATGTCGTTCCACTGGCTGTCATTCTGACGAACGACCGGGCCAAGCGGCTCCTTCGAGATGGTCTCCGGCAGGATCTCGAAGATCGACTGATCCGGCGCCTTGGCGCGGATAGACGCGAGACCCGACTTATCGTTGGTGACCGCATCGCAGCCGCCGGAGAAGAAGGTGCTGTCACGGACGTTGCTGTCCTCGAACACCACCGGAGTGATGCCAAGATCGTTGGTCCGTGCGTAGTCGGTCAGGTTCAGCTCGGTAGTCGTGCCGGTCAGCACGCAAACCGTGGCGCCCTTAAGCTCCAAAGCGCTGGTCAGACCCAGATCTTTGTTCACCATGAAACCCTGGCCGTCGTAGAAGTTCACCGTGGTGAAATCCAGACCAAGCTGGGTATCGCGGAACAGAGTCCAAGTGGTGGTACGGGACAGTATGTCCGACTCACCATTTGCCATCGCGGTAAAGCGAACGGCCGACGTCACGGACTGATATTCGATCTTGTCCGGATCGCCGAAGATCGCCGCGGCAACCGCGCGGCAGTTCTCGACGTCGAAGCCCGACCACTTGCCGTCATCCGACAGCGAGTAGAAGCCCGGTGCAGGCGTTCCGACCTGGCAGCGGAGAACGTCACGGCTCTTGACGATGTCGAGCGTGCTCTCCTGAGCCATAACAGGCTCCGGGGTGAACGAAAGAGCTGCAAGCAGCCCAGCGCCCAGACCCAAGAGGTTGACTTTCTTCATGTGAAACCCACCCAGTTTTTTTCGTTGTGACAAAGACCGGTGTTCGGCCTGCGCTCCCAGTCGCAAAGACCTTGCCAAGCCGAAACCCCCGATATTCCAGGCCAATCCTCAGCCGACCGCGCCCATTCGTGCCTAAACAGAAGGCACATATTGCTTTTGTGACGCGAAACCGAGCAAACGCACGGAACCCTGTCA
>CALAHL010000472.1 GCA_937891725.1 uncultured Rhodospirillaceae bacterium
CGGATGCGGAAAATCCCTGACATCGCTGTCGATCATGGGGTTGCTGCCGAGCCGCGCGCGGGTTTCGGCAAAGACCATGAGCTTCAATGGCGTGCCCTTGCTCGACATGGCCGAACGGGACCTGTCGGACATCCGCGGGGATCGGATGGCGATGATTTTCCAGGAGCCGATGACCTCGCTGAACCCGGCCTATTCGATCGGCAACCAGCTGATGGAGCCGCTGATCCGGCATCGGAACGCGTCGAAGGACGAGGCGCGGAAACGGGCGATCTTCCTTCTGGAGAAGGTGGGCATCACCGCTGCCGAAAGCCGGCTCAATCAGTTCCCGCATCAGCTGTCGGGCGGCCTGCGCCAGCGGGTGATGATCGCGATGGCGCTGATGTGCGACCCGGAGCTGATCATCGCCGATGAGCCGACCACCGCCCTCGACGTGACCATCCAGGCCCAGATCCTGCATCTGTTGGCGGAGCTGCGGCGCGAGTTCAATTCGGCGCTGATCCTGATCACCCACGATCTGGGCGTGGTGGCCCGCGTCGCCGACAAGGTCGCGGTGATGTATGCCGGGCGGATCGTCGAGACCGGACGGGTGGAAGAGGTCTTCAACAATCCGATGCACCCCTATACCCAGGGCCTGATCAACTGCATTCCGGTGCCCGGCAAGACCGCGCGTGGCAGCCGTCTGGGCTCGATCCCGGGGATTGTGCCGACGCTGGTCGGCGAGACTCAGGGCTGTTCGTTCCGAAATCGCTGCGCCTATGCGGGCCCCGCCTGCGAAATCGACGACCCGCTGGTGGAGCTGAGTCCCGGTCGCAGTTATCGCTGTGTGCTGCCGGAAGACCAGCTGAAACGGCAGGGACGTGAAACCATGGGTAAAACAGGACCACTGGAGGCCGCATCGGCATGAGCCAGCAGCAATCACAATCTTCGGGATCCGCATTGCCGCCGCCGGTCCTGGAAATGCAGGACGTCACCAAGACCTATATGGTCAAGCGCGGCATCTTCTCGCCGAAGCAGCCGCTGCGGGCGGTGAACGGGGTGACCCTGACCGTCCGCAAGGGCGAGGTGCTGGGGCTGGTGGGCGAGTCCGGTTGCGGCAAGTCGACCCTGGCCAAGATGCTTCTTGGATTGGAAACTCCGACCGCGGGAGAGATTCTGATTGACGGAATCCCCGCCCATCTGGGTGACCGGATCGCGATCTCGCGCCGGATTCAGCCGATTTTCCAGGACCCGTACTCGTCCCTCAATCCGCGGAAGACGATCGGTTCGATCATTTCCCTGCCGCTTCGGGTGCATAAGGTGGGCGACCCGTCGAGCTGGCGGAAGTCGGTTGAGGAGATCCTCGATATCGTCGGCCTGCCACGTCGGGTCTACGAGAGCTACCCGAACCAGCTCTCCGGCGGACAGCGGCAACGTGTGGCGATCGCCCGCGCGCTCATCATGCGCCCGGAAGTGGTGATCTGTGACGAGCCAACCTCGGCGCTGGACGTTTCGGTGCAGTCCCAGATCCTGAACCTGCTGATGGACCTGCGGGAAGAGCTTGGCCTAACCTATGTGCTGATCAGCCATAACTTGGCGGTGGTCGAGCATATCGCGACCAAG
Source organism: uncultured Rhodospirillaceae bacterium (assembly GCA_937891725.1). GTDB lineage: Bacteria > Pseudomonadota > Alphaproteobacteria > Thalassobaculales > Thalassobaculaceae > JANSYC01. The sequence continues at coordinate 1,600 of CALAHL010000472.1, forward strand.
GTGGCGGTCATGTATCTGGGGCGGATCGTCGAGGAGACCGGCACCGAGAACCTGTTCGAGCGGTCGCGCCACCCCTATACCCGCGCGCTGCTGAACTCGGTGCTGACCCCGGAGCCGGGGCTGGGTGTTCCGGACAGCAATCTCGGGATCGCCTTTCCGAACCCGATTTCGCCCCCCAGCGGCTGCACCTTCCACCCGCGCTGCGTGAAAGCGATGGCGCAGTGTTCGCAGATCGTCCCGCGCCCGCTGACCGACGAACTCGGGCATGTGGAGTGCCATCTCTTCGATCCCGAGACCCGGGACAATACCGCAGCGGCCTAGCTTTCCGAGGCCCTCCGTCTCCGTCTCCGCACGGGTGGGGGTGCCAGAGCCGATTTTGGTGATATGCTGCCGCTTCATTGCGGTCCCTCTCCGCATATGGATGCGCGTTTGACGGCGCGTGATCCGATGCATGAGAGGAGACCATCGCCCACCGAACAAGTCGGGCGGTCAGCGTTATGAGAAGTGGCTCGGTCGGACGGCCGGATGCCACCCAACCAAAACATGACGATCAAGGGGACTTCAAAACATGACACAGCTTCCCATTCTGGGCATGAACCGCCGGACATTGCTGAAGGCCGGCGCCGCCGCCGGTCTCGCCGCGACATTCCCGCTCGGCGGGGCACAGGCCGCGCCGAAGAAGGGCGGTACCATGCGCATGGGCAAGGGCCACGGCCAGACCACCGACACGCTTGATCCCGGCACGGCGACCAACGGCTTCACCATCGCCCTGCTGTTCGGTATGCATGGATACCTGACCGAGGTCGGCACCGATGGCTCGCTTCAGCCGGGGGTCGCCGAAAGCTGGGAAGGTTCGAGCGATGCGTCGTCCTGGACCTTCAAACTGCGCAAGGGCGTCACCTTCCACGACGGCAAGCCGATGACGGCCGACGACGTCGTCGCCTCGATGAACCATCACCGGGGCAAGGATTCGACCTCGGCGGCCGGCCCTCTCGTGGCGGCGATCACCGATATCAAGGTCAATGATCCGCATAGCGTGACCTTCGTGCTGGACGGCGGCAATGCCGATTTCCCGTTCTCGCTCAGCGACTACCATCTGGTGATCGGCCCGGCGAAGGACGGCAAGCTGGACTGGCAGTCGGGCAACGGGTGCGGTGCCTACAAGCTGACCAAGTTCGATCCGGGCGTGGTCGCGGTGTTTGAGCGTAATCCCGACTACTTCCACAGCGACCGGGCCTGGTTCGACCGGATCGAGATGCTGTGCCTGGTCGATCTTAACGCGCGCACCACGGCCCTGGTATCCGGCGAGGTCGACGCGATCGACAAGTTGGACCTCAAGACCGCCCCGCTGCTGGGCCGCACACCCAGCATCAAAATCCACTCGGTGCCGGGCACCCAGCACTACACCTTCGCGATGGACTGCCGAGCGGCACCCTATAGCGACGTGAACGTTCGCCGAGCCCTGAAGTGCGGGATCAACCGCGAGGAGCTGGTGGAGAAGATCCTGTTCGGCTACGGGTCGGTCGGCAACGACCATCCGATCGGTTCCGGTCAGCGCTTCTACAATTCCGAACTGGAGCAGACCAGCTACGATCCGGACAAGGCCAAGTTCTACCTCAAGCAGGCCGGTCTCGACAGCGTGGACGTAAAACTTTCGGCCTCGGATGCTGCCTTCGGCGGCGCGGTCGACGCGGCGGTGCTGTACCAGAACTCGGCCAAGGCGGCTGGCATCAACCTGACGCCGGTCCGGGAGCCGAATGACGGCTACTGGTCGGACGTCTGGATGAAGAAGCCATTCTGTGCGGTCTACTGGGGCGGCCGTCCTGTCGAGGATCAGATGTTCGCCACCGCCTACCAGTCGGGTGCGGCCTGGAACGACAGCTTCTGGTCGAACGCCCGGTTCGACGAGCTGCTCCTGAAGGCCCGGGCCGAGCTGGACGAGGACAAGCGTCGAGAGATGTACTACGAGATGCAGGCCATCCTGAACCAGGACGGCGGGGTGGTCATTCCGATGTTCGCCTCCTACGTCTTCGCCACGTCGGACAAGGTCAGCTACGGCGATCAGTTCGCCTCCAACTGGGACATGGACGGCGAGCGTTGGATGGAGCGTTGGTGGTTCAACTGAGCCTGATTGAACGAACGTCTAAGAGGGGGCCGGTCCAGTACCGGCCCTTTTCTTGATCACGACCCCGGTTTCTCTCCGGTTCCGCGCTCCGCACTCCCCAACGCATCCGACAGCCGCGCCTTGGCGGCTCCGGGGCGCAGTGGTTTCTGCTGGCTCGGTGCCGGTGCCCAGGCGGTCAGGGTCAGGATCTGGAAGCGCGCGGGAATGCGGCCGTCGGGACCGGCGAAGCGGTCGGCGTAGATCTCGGCCATCCGAGTGAAGAGTGCCCGGCTGCTCGGTCGCTTGGAGCGTTCCAGCACCACATTGCTCTCCCCCATGCCCTTCAGGTCGCGCATCAGGTGGAACGCCGTCTCATAGGTCACGGTCAGCATCTCGGTGTCGACCACCGGCAGCGCAAACCCTGCACGCTGCAGCAGCCCGCCGGCATCCCGCACATCGGCGAACGGGGAGACGCGCGGGCTCAATCCGCCGGTCAACTCGATTTCGGCCGCCGAGAGGGCATCGCGCAGTTCGACCAGGGTCTCACCGCCCAGGATCGAGGCCATGAATAAACCATCCGGTTTCAGCATCCGTCTGATCTGGCTGAGCGTACCGGGCAGATCGTTGACCCAATGGAGCGCCAGATTGGACAGCACCGCGTCAAACGCACCCTCGGCGAAGGGCAGGGCTTCCTCGTCGGCGGCGACGGCCAACCCCTCGGCACGCCGGTCGAGCGCCCATCCGGGTGCAAGATCGGTCGAAATCAGGGTCCCGATCCGTCCGCTTTCCCGTGCCAGGCGTCCGAAGGCGCCCGACCGGGCCCCCAACTCGACCGCCAAATCGAACGATCGGCGCATATCCAGCAGACGATCCGCCGTCCGGTCTGCGATCTCCGCCTCCAGAAAGGCAAACCCGTCATAGCCTGACCGCGCCCGTTCCCGCCGCGCCTGCAGCAGGGGCCGGTCGAACACCGTCATCGCATCGGTCATCGGGTCACCTGTTCCGATCCTGTGGGGCACGCGCCGGAGCGGAACTTTCAGGAATCCTGTTTGATCCAGGGGACCTGGCCGATCTCGATCCCGTCGTCCTGCAATGCTTCGAGCTCATCCGCGGTCGCCTCGCCATAGATCCCCTTGGCTTCTTCGTCTCCGTCATGGATCGCGCGAGCGGTCTCGGCGAACCTGTCGCCGACATAGTCGCAATTCTCCTCGACCGCCCGTCGCAGCGCCAGCAGTTGCCGTTTCAATTCGGCCGCCTTGGTCATCATCTGGATCTGCTGGGCCTGCTCTCTTGTCGGCGTCTTGGGCTCGGGCGGAAGAACTTCGACCTGCGGTTCAGATTGGATCTCCCGGCCCTTGGTGGAGCGCACCGAGGGGGCCATCAAGGCTTTCCGAACCGCTTCGGATCCGCAGGTCGGACAGCTCAGAATGCCCGATTCGAGCTGTTGCGTGAACGCATCGCTGCTCTTGAACCAAGCCTCGAAGCCATGGTCGGTATCACAGATCAGGCTGTATTTGATCATTGGTCGCTCACCGGTTCTCCAACCCGTAATATAGGGGGTATCCGCGATCGGTCCAGAAGGCCGCCCGATTGGGAAGGAAGGACGACCCTATGTCAGACCGCGAGCTCGATGCCGCCCATCACCTGCACCCATTCACCAACCAGGCGATCCTGCGCGATGAGGGCGGCCCGACGGTCTATGTCTCCGGCACAGGCTCGACCATCACCGACGATCAAGGCCGGGAGTATCTGGACGCGTTCGCGGGGCTGTGGTGCGTGAATGTCGGCTACGGTCGGGAGGAATTGGTCGAGGCGGCCTCGACCCAGATGCGGGCTCTCGCCTTCTACAACACCTTTTTCAAGTCGACGACGCCGGTGACGGCCCGGTTGTCCGCCAAACTGGTGGAACTGACGCCGGACGGTCTGAACCATGTGATGTTCGCCAATTCCGGCTCCGAGGTGATGGACAGCGCGATCCGGCTGGCCCGAACCTTCTGGGAGTTGGAGGGCAAGCCGGGTAAGCGTTGGATGATCGGCCGGGAGGAGGGTTATCATGGCTCCACCCTCGGAACCGTCAGCCTGGGCCAGATTCCGGCCATGCAGGCACAGGGCGGTTTGCCGCTGCCGGACTTCGCCCATGTGAAAGCGCCATATCGGTTCCGCCACGCGCCACGTCTCGATGAGAAAGTGTTCGGGATGGAGGCCGCCGGTTGGATCGAGGCGAAGATTCTGGAACTCGGCGCCGACGCCGTGGCTGCGGTCGCGATCGAGCCGGTGCAGGGGGCTGGCGGGGTGATCATTCCGCCCGAGGGCTATCTCACACGGGTTCAGGAGATCTGCCGCCGACACGACGTGCTGCTGATCCTAGACGAGGTGGTGACGGCGTTCGGACGCATCGGGGCCTGGACCGCGGCGGAGCGGTTTGGTCTCCAGCCCGACATGATCGCGATGGCCAAGGGCCTGTCCTCCGGCTACCAGCCGATCTCCGCGCTGATGATCGGTGATCGGGTGGCCGACACGCTGGCCAACCGGAGCGGCGGGCTTGCGCACGGCTTCACCTATTCCGGCCATCCGGTGGCAGCGGCGGTGGCCCTGGCGAATCTTGCGATCCTGGCGCGCGAGAAGCTGATTGAGCGGGTGCGCGACGATATCGGCCCGTATTTCGCCGCGGCCATGGCGCGCCTGGCGGATCATCCGCTGGTGGGGGAGGTGCGCACGATCGGGCTGCTGGCGGCGATTGAGCTTGTCCGGTCCAAGACACCGCGTGTGCTGTTCGACCCTGAAGGCGTCGTCGGCTCCGTCGTGCGCGGCCAGATGGAGGAGCGGGGAGTGATCGTCCGCCCGGTCCGCGACGCGATCGTGGTGGCGCCAACGCTGGTGGTCACACGGGCCGAGGTCGACCGGATCGTGACCGCTCTCGAAGACTCGCTGGCCGTGGTTGCCACCGAACTGGAGTTGATTGCAGAAGAAGAGGCTATCGAGGTGGCGACCGGCCCGGGCCGCGCGTTGGAAGGACTGGTCTGTCTGGTCACCGGGGCCGGCGGGGGGATCGGCGCGGCGGTGGCCGAGCGATATGCGCGGGAAGGGGCGTCTTTGGTTCTGTGCGGACGGGACGTCGACAAGCTGAACGCGGTCGCAGCCAAGCTGAAATTCTTCGGAGCCGGAGCCGCCGTGCTCCCGATCGACCTGGCGGAACCTGGTGCGGCCGAGACGGTGCGCGGTGTGCTGGCGGAGAGAATTGGCCGTTTGGACGTGCTGGTTCTGAACCACGGCATCCTCGGCCCGCTGAGCCCGCTTGCCGATATGGACGAGGCCGCGTTCGATGCTGTTCTGAACGTCAATCTCGCGGCGAATGTCCGTTTGCTGTCAGCCTTGGACCCGCTGTTGCGCGGCTCGCCGAGCGGTCGGTTGATCGCGGTCAGTTCCGGCGCGGCCGAAGGCGGCTTCGCGGGTTGGGGAGCCTATGGCGCCTCCAAGGCCGGGTTGGAGGCGCTGGTGCGGGCCTATGCGGCGGAGGTACGGGAGGAGACGTCCATCCGGGCCAATATTGTCGACCCCGGAGAGGTCCGGACCGACATGCGGGCGTCCGCGTTTCCCGATGAGAACAGCGCAAACTTGCCCGCGCCGGAGTGGATCACCGATGTATTCGTGCGTCTTGCGGCACCCGCGTGTACACTCTCTGGGCGGCGTCTCCCAGCATTAGCCAGAAAAGCTTGAGGGAGACTGCGGATCTGGGGGGAGACCGGGGCTGTGAGGCCCCGCCGCGAGGGGATGGATCGATGATGGGTGATACCGAAAGCGCTGTGCGGGTTGATGCGCCGGACCCGCCGGTGGACTGGGTGAGACGTTTCGGTGGGCTGATCCCGGTTGGCGGAGAAGTTCTGGACGTCGCCTGTGGCAGGGGTCGGCATGGCAGGTTCTTTCACGAACTCGGCCATCCGGTCGTCATGCTGGATCGGGACATCACCAAGGTGGTCGACATGGCGAGTTTCGACCGGGTCGAGATCGTGGCACGCGACCTGGACGCCGGGCGCCCCTGGCCTTTGACGGGGCGCCGGTTCGCGGGGGTGATCGTGGTCAACTATCTGCATCGCCCGATCCTGCCCGAAATCGTCGCCAGCGTGGCTGAGGGCGGTGTGCTGATCTACGAGACCTTCGCGGTCGGCCAGGAGACCCTCGGTCGGCCGAGCAATCCGGACTATCTGCTGCACCGGGAGGAACTGCTGATCCGGGTGCGGCCGGAACTGCGGGTGGTGGCCTTCGAGGACATGGAAGAGACCACGCCCGTGCCCGCCTTCAAGCAGCGGGTCGTCGCGGTACGCGATCCTGCGAGATAAAGCGGAACGCCCCGCGACGTCATCGACTTCACGCTTCAGCTGGATCGACCGGTCCGAAAGGTCGTGCGAGGCGGCAGCGATCTTTTCCGACACCCGCGAGGTTCCGGACGCAAGCTCGTTGACCGTCTAGATGTTCGAGACCACCTCTCTGGTCGAGCCCCATACGCTCTCGATGTTCTCGCGGATTGCCACAAACTGTTGTCCACCGCAGAGGTGATGATTGTGGCGGTGGCATGGACTTGCTGATTCATCTCGGCAATGCCGGCGGTCTCTCCTATCCGAGTTCTCCGGTGAACCAGTCTTCCTCCAGTCCGGTGGCGCCAAAGGCCTCGCCCACCTCGGCCACAAAGATCCCACCTGCGGTTGGCTCCTGCGTGTCCCTCTCGGGAGTGAAATTCTCCCGCGCGGTGGTGATGAACAGGCGGTCGAGGTCCAATCCGCCGAAACAGCAGCAGGTCACCTGGCTGACCGGCAGCGTGATTGCGGGGCCGGGGACCGCGTCCTCGTCGTAGGATTGGATCCGCCCGCCCTCGAACCTGGCATTCCAGATCCGCCCGTCCGCATCGATGCAGGACCCGTCCGGATTCCCTTTGTCTGCGGACAGATCCACGAACTCGACGGCATCGCCCAGCGGGTCGTCGTCTTCGGGATAGTCGTAGCGGCGGATGATGCCGGTCGGCGTATCGGCCACATACATCCAGCGTCCGTCTGGAGAGAAACAGATGCTGTTGGTGCACCCGACCCCGTCGATCAGCTTGTGCAGCCGGTCGCCGCCGCCGTATCGGTAGACCGCAGAGATCGGCTTCAGGCCGTCCTCGTCGATCCCGCCGAACACGAACCGGCCCTCGCGATCGCAACGGCCATCGTTCATTCGGGTGGTGGGATGCTCGGGTTCGATATCGCCCAGACGCAGCAGATCGCCGGTCTGCGGATCGAACACCGCGAGCCCGCTTTCCAGAGCCAGAAGCAGCCGTTTTCCGTCATCCAGAAAGGCGAAACTGCCGACCCGTTCCGGCATCTCCACCTGTTCGAGCGAGTCCCCATCCACGTCACAACACCAGAGCGTGCTGCCGTGAATATCGGTCCAGAACAGCCGCTCAATGACCGGATGCCATTGAATCCCTTCGGCCAGGGTGTTGCGGCAGTCGACCAGCAGGGTGGCGGCAATCTCATCAGCCAAGGGCGCGGTCTCCTTCACAGTGGGTGACGCAGGATATCATCCTGGGCACCGTTTCACGTCTGGAGAGTGTCGCAATGACAGAGCCCGCCGTCACCCCCTCAGCAGCACGTCCCGCAGGCCGACGACGTGGCCGAGGTGGCGCTGTTCCTGTTTTCAACGCGGCGGGGATGCATGGCAAAAGGATCCCTGGTGGATGCGGCAATCTCCAACCGCAGGTGCCTAGACGTTCTGCCGCGCCCTAAGGGCTTGGGCCAGGGTGCCGTCGTCGAGATAGTCGAGTTCGCCGCCGACCGGCACGCCATGGGCCAGCCGGGTGATCCGAACCTCGCAGTTGGTGAGGCGGTCGGCGATGTAGTGGGCGGTGGTCTGGCCGTCGACGGTCGCGTTCATCGCCAGGATGACCTCGGTCACGGCAGGATCGCTCGCCCGAACGACCAGACTGTCCAGGTTCAGGTCTTCCGGGCCGATCCCATCCAGCGCGCTCAACACCCCGCCCAACACGTGATAGCGGCCCTTGAAACCCGACGCCCGCTCCAGCGCCCAGATATCGGCAACGTCCTGGATCACGCAGAGGCTGGTCGCATCCCGCCGATCATCGGCGCAAATCCCGCAGGGGTCGCTGGTGTCCAGATTGCCGCACACGGCACAGGGCTTGATCCGTTCCGCCGCCACCCGCAGAGCGTCCGCCAACGGAATCATCAGGGAATCCCGTCGCTTCATCAGATGCAGAATCGCCCGCCGCGCCGACCGGGGTCCCAGCCCCGGCAGCTTCGCGAGATATTGCATTGCCCGATCGAGTTCGCCGGCGGCCATGAACCGAGCTCGCCCTAGAACGGCATTTTCGGCATTTCGAAGCCGGGGGGCAGCTGCAGGCCGCCGGTCAGCTTCTGCATCTCCTCCTGGCCGACCACCTCGGCCTTGGATTTGGCGTCGTTGACCGCCGCGATGATCAGATCCTCCAGGACCTCTTTCTCATCTTCCTTGATCAGCGACGGGTCGATCGACAGACCGCGCGCTTCGCCCTTGGCGCTCATGGTGACGGTCACCATGCCCGCGCCCGACGACCCGGTCACCTCGACCGACGAGAGACGCTCCTGCATCTCCGCCATGCGGGCCTGCATTTCCTGGGCCTGCTTCATCATCTGGCCGAAATTCTTCAACATCTGGTCCGCTCTCCTGCGTTTCCGGGTCAGCCGCCCGCCTGATCGGCGCGGGGCGGCTCCCCAATATCCTCGGCGAAGTCGTCGTCCGGTCCGTCGTCCCGATCGTCATCCGAGGCTGCTGTGCCGACTTCGACAGCGGTCTCGATGGCCGGGGCCGTGATCTCCTCGATCACAGATCCGGGGAACAGCGCCAAGACTTTCGAGACCACCGGATCGGTGGCCGCCTGTTCGGTCCGGGCATCCTGGGCCGCCTGCTTCTGCTCCCGCAATGTGGGGTCGCCGGCGGCTTCTGAAAGGGCCACCTCCCACGGACGCCCGGTCCAGCGCGCCAGATGCTGCTGAACCTGGCCGATATTTCGGATGTCGAAACCGCGTTCGGGCCGGATCTCAAGGGTGCCCGGCGCCAACGAGACGCAGTGCACGTCCTTTTCCAACTGGCTTGCCAGAAACGGCTCGCCCCGGTCCTTGAACAGGTTGACCACATCCTCGAAGGTGACGGGGATCCGCGAGATCACATCCCGGTCGTCGACCGCCCCGTAATCTTCGGGTGAGGCCGGGGGGGGCTCGCCCGGTTGGTCGTCGGACGGGGCGGCAGGGGCCATGGCAGCGGCGGGCTCCGGTTTCTCGGGTTGAGAGGTCGCCTGCATCCGGGCGCCCGGTGCCTGTGCGGCCGGTGCGGTGCCGGCCGGTGCCGGCGCATCGGCGCTCTCGGTCAGGATCCGCACCAGGCTTGCCGGATCGGGCAGCTCGGCCGCGTGCGCCAAGCGGATCAGCACCATCTCCACAGCCGAGATCGCGATCGGCGCCGACTGCACCTCGCCCAATCCCTTTGCCAGCATCTGCCAGGCGCGGGTCAGGCTGGGGACCCCCAGGGTCTCGGCAAGTTTGCGTCCCCGATCCCGTTCGGTCTCCGACAGGTCGTTGGCCAGGGCCGCCTGCGGGGCCGCCTTCATCCGGGTGACACCGTGGGTCAGCTCCATCAGATCCTGGATGATCACGACCGGATCGGCGCCGTTATCGTACATGCCGCGCAGCTCGGCCAGCGCATCGGCAATCCGGCCCGCCATCACCGCCTCGAACAGATCGTAGATCCGGGCGCGGTCGACCACGCCCAGCATTTCCCGGACCAGGGCCGTGGTCACCGTCTGGCCGTCCGATAGCGCCATCGCCTGATCGAGGATCGAGAGCCCATCGCGGGCCGATCCGTCGGCGGCGCGCGCGATCATCAGCAGCGCCTCGTCCTCAACCGCGATCTTCTCGGCCGCCGTGACCTTGTTGAACAGGGTCATCAGCACGCTGGCGTCGATCCGCTTGAGATCGAATCGCTGGCAGCGCGACAGGACGGTCACCGGGACCTTGCGGATCTCGGTGGTGGCGAAGATGAACTTAACGTGCTCCGGCGGCTCCTCCAGCGTCTTCAGCAACGCGTTGAAGGCGTTTTTCGAGAGCATGTGCACTTCGTCGACGATGAAGACCTTGTAGCGCGCCGACACCGGGCGATACCGCACGCTCTCGATGATCTCACGCACATCGTCGATGCCGGTGCGGGAGGCGGCGTCCATCTCCAGCACGTCGACATGCCGGTCCTCGGCGATCGACCGACAATTGTCGCAGACCCCGCAGGGCTGCATGGTCGGCCCGCCGGTGCCGTCCGGCCCGATGCAGTTCAGCCCTTTGGCGATGATCCGGGCGGTGGTGGTCTTGCCGACCCCGCGTACCCCGGTCAGCACGAAGGCGTGGTGGATGCGGTTCTGGGCGAAGGCGTTCCGCAACGTCCGGACCAGCGCGTCCTGCCCCAGCAGATCCTCAAAGCTCTGCGGACGATACTTGCGCGCAAGTACCCGATACTCGACGGCACCGGTCGGGTCGGCCAGGTCTTCAAGATCGGGGGCGGGTGGATCGATCGAATCGCTCATGGGGCGATCATAGGCAAGCGGGGCCCAGGGGGAAAGCGGTCAGGACCGGTTCCGCTCCGTTTAGGGCATCGGTCCTTCGGATCGGTCTTCGGCCGCCAGATCGTCCAGTGGGTGCCCCTCCAGCGGAAAATACCATCCGCCGTCGCCATGCTGGACCGGCATGGGCCAGCCGGCTCCGGCCCCCCGGTCGGCGGCGGTATAGTGCGTGATCAGAGACTTACGGACCGCACCGGGGCGCGCCGGCGCGCCGCCGCGATGCATCAGCGCCGCGTGCCATATCAGCACGTCACCTTTCTTGGCGAGAAACGGCGTGGTCGAAGCCTCGCGCCGGATGATCTCGTCCCGGCAGGCGGCTTCCACGAAATACTCCGACGTCACCGGCCAGGACGGACGGCTCCGTAATGCATCCGGGAGATTGTCGAGGATCCGTCTCGGCGCAGGAGCGGCCAGTGGTGCGAGCCCTGCACGAACTCGAACGGACCGCAATCCGCCGGAATGTCGTCGAGCGCAATCCACACAGCCAGATACCGGCAGTTCACCGTCGGCGGGTTCAGATAGTCGTCCTGATGCCAGGCACGCTGGGTGCTGCGCCACCCGGTGAGGGCGAGGTTGAGCGCCATCCGGGTCCCGATCAGTTCGTCCAGGATGTCGGTCAGCGGTTTGTGAAGCGCAAGGTCCCGCATTTCCGGCACGTAAAGGTACGGCACCGGGCATCTCCAGGACTTCAAGCTCGGCCGCAGCCGCCAACGTGCTTCGGAATAGCGGTCGAGCAGATCATCGGGCAGGAAATTCTCGAGCCAGAGATAACCCTGCTTGCGCCAGAGCCTTTGCCGTTCGGTCAGGGCCGCGTCCGACACCGTTGAGACCTGGTCGGCGGGCGGCAGATCGGCCTCGTCAATCTTCTCCGAGAGCTCCGAGAAGACCGGCATGGGCAAAGCGATGTCCTGACCGGACCCGTTCGGGCTGCCCAGCAGCTCCTGGTCGACGCCGGCGAAGCGGATGATGGGCCGGCTTCCGACAGGAGGCCTGCGGTCCTTCGGCCAGTCGATCTCGAAGCCGTGACGTCCGTCGCCCTTGCCCGCCAATCGCAGGTCCTCGCGCGGCAGGTCCGCCAATCCTCGGACGATCATCTCGCCATCGTG
>CALAHL010000473.1 GCA_937891725.1 uncultured Rhodospirillaceae bacterium
ACCGCCATCGCCACCCCGATGAGCGGATGGCTGGCGGCCCGATTTTCCCGTCGGACCATCCTGATCTGGGGCGTGACGGGGTTCACCGCCGCCTCGCTGGCCTGTGGGCTTGCGACCTCGCTCGAGGCGCTGGTGTTCTTCCGAGTTCTTCAGGGCGCCTTCGGGGCGCCACTGGTCCCGTTGTCCCAGGCGACCGTGATGGACAGCTATCCTCAGGAACAGCGCGGCTCCGCCATGGCGGTGTTCGGCATGGGGGTTGTGATCGGCCCGGTGCTCGCACCGACGATCGGCGGCATCCTGTCGGAGCTGTACGGCTGGCGCTGGGTGTTTTTCATGATTGTGCCCTGCGGTCTGATCGCCTTGGGCGGCGTGATGATTTACATCCAGGACCGCCGAAAGGCGGGATCCACATATCTGGACTGGACCGGGTTTCTGACCTTGTCCGTGTTCATTGCCAGTTTCCAGTTCATGATGGACCGGGGGGAGCGGCTCGACTGGTTCGACAGCACGACCATCCTGCTCTGCGGTGCCGTGGCGCTGATGGCGCTATATCTGTTCATCGCGCACTCTGCGACGGCCGACCGGCCGTTCCTGAATCCCAAGCTCCTGCTCGACCGCAATTATACGCTCGGCCTGATGCTGGTTTTCATGTTTGGGATGCTGAATTTCACGCCGGCCACGCTTATGCCGTCGTTGCTGCAGGGGGTTCGAGGATACCCGGATTCCATTATCGGCTACGTGTTGGGGGCGCGGGGCGTCGGGACCATGCTCGGATTCTTCGTGATGTTCTGGGGCAATAAACTTGAACCGCGAATGCTGCTTGCGCTTGGATTCGGGTTGCAGGGCCTGAGCGGTGTGTTCATCGCCGGGTTCAATATCAACATGACAACCTTCGATGTGCTTTGGACCAGTGCGTTGCAGGGGCTGGGCGTCGGATTGATCTGGGTTCCGTTGACCATCGTGACCTTCCGAACGATGGACCCCAGCAAGACGGCCGAGGCGACGGCGATCTTTCATCTCATTCGAAATTTCGGGAGTTCGATCTTTATCTCGATCTCCATCGGCGTCGCACAACGCAGCGCGCGGACGAATTATGCCGAGATGTCGGAATTCGCGAGCCCGATGAACGAAGCGCTCGACTACCAGTTCTCCTTCAACAGCATTTATTCACTGGACTCCGCCCGCGCCTTGGCCGGGCTCTCGAACGAGATTGCGCGGCAGGCCGTCATGATCGGCTATCTCAATACCTTCCTGCTGTTCGCGGCGACCAGTTTTGCCGCCATTCCCATCCTGTTCTTCTTCCGAATGCGAAAATAGCGGAGCCCGGGCCTCGGTCGCGGCAGGTCGCGCGCTCTTGATTGACCCGACAGCCGAGTGCGGCCACCCTCACCGGATGACCGAGACACCACCTGCTTCAAAGATCTCGCCGAGCATAGATTTCGACGCGCCCGGAAAGCGCTGGGGCGCCCTGGTTCTGGCGCACTCTCGCGACGACAGCGCCTGGGGGTCGATCCGGATTCCGATTGGCGTGATCAAGAACGGCACCGGGCCGACCGCACTTCTGATCGCCGGCAATCACGGGGACGAGTACGAGGGGCAAATCGCCCTGCGTCGTCTGATGAACGAGACACCGGTCGAGGATGTCTCCGGCACGATCATCGTGCTGCCGGGCATGAATTTTCCGGCCGTGCGGACGGGCACGCGATGCTCCCCGATCGACGGCGGCAATATGAACCGGGCGTTTCCCGGGCGTGCTGACGGGACCATCACCCAGATCATCGCCCATTACGTCACCCACCATCTGGTCAGCCGGGCGGATCTGGTGCTGGATCTGCATTCCGGCGGCAAGACGCTGGACTTCGTGCCCTTCGCCGCGACCCACCGGCTGCCGGATACCGCGCTTGCCGACCGCGCACGTGCGGCGGCCCAGGCCTTCGGGGCGCCGGTCGGGCTGGTGATGCTGGAACTGGACGATACCGGGATGTTGGACGGTGTGGTGGAGCGTGCCGGAAAACTGTTCGTGACCACCGAGCTTGCGGGGGCCGGCAGCTCGACGGCGTCGAGCAACCGGATTGCCTGGCGCGGAGTGCGGAATGTTCTCCGGCATGTCGGAATTCTTGCGGGCGAAGTCGAGCCGGGCGAGGCGCCGACGCGGATGATGGATATGCCGGACGCAAGCTGTTTCGTGACCTCCGAGCACGCCGGCATTCACGAGCCCCTGGTCGATCTGGGCGAAGAGGTGCTGGCCGGCCAACCGGTCGCGCGCATTCACTTCCTTGAGGAGCCCGGGCGCGAGCCGGTGGTGTATCATTCCGAACGCGACGGTTTGCTGATCGGACGGCACATTCCCGGGCTGGTGAAGACCGGCGATTTTCTGATCAGCGTCGCAGTTGATCTATAGACGAAAAGGGAGCGGGCCATGACCATGACGGTCGATATTCGGAGCATTATGGGTCGTGGTCCTGTGATTCCGGTGGTGACCATCGATAACCCGACGACCGCCCCGGACCTCGCGCGGGCGTTGCTTGTGAGCGGGATCTCGGTGATCGAGTTGACGCTTCGGACCCCCGGCGCGCTTGAGGCGGCACGGCTGATCGCCGAGCAGGTCGAGGAAATGGTCGTTGGTGTGGGCACCGTTCTGGATCCATCGCAGGCGGTGCAAGCCGCCGAGGTCGGGGCGGTGTTCGCTGTTTCCCCGGGGTTTGACCCGGACCTGCTCACGGCCGTGAGCGCCGCTGGGCTCGCTTATCTTCCGGGCGTCCAGACCGCCAGCGAAGTGATGGCGGCGCGCAAGGCCGGTCTGCGCGCATTGAAGTTCTTCCCGGCGGCGAGCTCCGGCGGGGCAGATGCGCTGAAGCAGCTCCAGCCGGTTTTCCCGGACATCGCGTTCTGTCCGACCGGCGGCATCTCGCTGCAGGATGCTCCAGCCTATCTCGCGTTGGAAAACGTTCTGTGCATTGGCGGCAGTTTCGCCGCTCCCGCCCGTTTCATTCAGACACGGGACTGGATGGCGATCACCGGGAGTGCACGACAGGCATGCGCGTTACGGGGATGAGACTTGCGCTCCGGGCGGAGAAAACCGCTTGGAATGCGATTCAGATTATGTAATGGAATATGCCATGAACACGGGCACATTTATCTCTGAATTGACCTCCAAGCGTCTCGGCGAAGGCCGAGCGGGCGCGCGACGACGTACGCGTCGCGTCTGAATATCCTGTCGGTCACGCGCCGGTGGGATGTCTCGCTCCCACCTTCGCGCTGAAAGGCCGCTCCCATGTTTCAGATTCGCCAGCAAGTTCCTTCCGACATCGGTACCATCAACGCCCTTCTTGATGCCGGGTTCGGACCCGATCGTCGAACCCGGACGGTGTATCGCTTGCGGCAGGGTGCTCCTGCCGATGGTCTGGCCTTCGTCGCCGCAGATCCGGTCAGCGATGAGCCGCTGGCCACCATTCAGTTCTGGGAAATCACGCTCTGCGAGGGAGCCAAGGCCGGGCCTGCCACGCTGCTTCTGGGACCCTTGGCGGTCCATGCCGAACTGCGGGGGCAAGGCTTGGGCCGCGCCTTGGTCAGTCACGGTCTCACAATGGCGCGGGAGCAGGGCTGGCAGCTGTGTGTCGTGTCAGGTGAACCCGACTATTACGCGCCCTACGGATTTGAGGATGCGAGCCCCTATGGCGTGATGATGCCGGGGCCCGTCCATGCCGGGTGGCTGCAGATCAAGGCCTTCGATGCGGCCGCCCTCGACGCCTTGGCGTCGGGTCCGCACCGGATTGGTGCGGTTCCGCTTCCGGACCGGAGGTGCGTTCGATATCCCGTGAGCGCTTTGCCGCCGGTGATCTCCGGGTTCGGTTTTCTGCCTCGGACCGTCGAAACCCGGCTCGGGTGAGCGGGGTTTTCGAGACCGGGACGCTGCTCGGGTGGGGGCCCGGAGTCTGGGCGCTGGCCGCCGCGGCCTGTTTGGTGGCGGGTGTGGTGCGCGGCTTCACAGGGTTCGGCCTGGCCCTCATCGTCGTGACGGCGGTGTCTGTCCTGGCGGCTCCGGTCGAGATCGTTCCGATCGCCGTAATCCTGGATCTGTTCGCCAGTGTTCGCATGCTGCCGCATGTCCACAAGGATGTGGATCGTCGGGGAGTCGTGTTGATGACCTTGGGCGCACTGCCGATGATTCCCGTCGGGGTGTGGTTGCTGGCCGTCGTTCATGAAGATCACATGCGGCTGGCCATTGGCGTTGTCGTTCTGCTCGCGACCCTGGCGATCGCGGCTGGGATGGGCCTGAAGCGGTCGCCTGGGCCGATCCTGAAGGTCGTAACGGGATGTGCGGTGGGGATCATGACAGGATCGGCCGGGATCCCGGGGCCTCCTGTGATTCTGCTGTACCTCTCGTCACCCCTGCCGCCGGCCACCCTCCGGGCGACGGCGGTCGCGATCTTTATGGTCACCGATTTCGCAGTCTTGGCGCTTTTGGCGGTCAAGGGTTTTGTGACCGCTGAGGTGCTGCTGCACTGTCTGATTCTGATCCCCTTCGTCGAGATCGCGGTCCTGTTCGGGCGGCGGTTGCACGGCAAAGCCAGGCCGGACCAGGTCAAGCGTGCGGCGCTGGCTTTGCTGATGTTTCTGGCGATTGTGGCGATCGGGCGAGTGCTGCTAACCTGAGACTGATTCGGACGTGCCTCCATCACTTCAAGCCAGAGCCCATGCGAACCCTTCATCACCTCGCGCTGTCGGCAAAGTCGCGCAAGATCCGCGTTGTGCTGGGAGAAAAGCGGCTCGAAGCCCATTTGAAGGCCGAGCAGATCTGGGAACGGCGCCCGGAGTTTCTCGCCATCAATCCGGCGGGCGAAGTGCCGGTCCTGGTCGAGGATGACGGCACCACGATCGCGCACGCCACTGCGATTTCCGAATACCTTGAGGAAATGCATCCAAGCCCGGCCTTGATGCCGTCAGACCCGGCCGGTCGGGCCGAGGTGCGTCGGCTGGTGTCCTGGTTCGATGAGAAATTCGAGGCCGAAGTCACCGATCTGCTGGTCGGTGAGAAGGTCATGAAACGCTTCCTGGGGCGTGGCGAGCCGTCGAGCGAGGCGATCCGGGCGGGCATGTCGAATATCTCGATCCACCTCGATTATATCGGTTGGTTGGCGGAGCGCAGATCCTGGCTGGCGGGTGAGGCGTTCTCGCTGGCGGATATCACCGCGGCGGCGCATCTGTCCTGTGTGGACTATCTGGGTGACGTGCCTTGGGATCGCAATCCCGAAGCCCGGATGTGGTATGCCAGGGTCAAATCACGCCCGAGTTTCCGGCCGCTGCTGGCCGATCACATCACGGGATTGCAACCGCCGAAACACTACGCGGATCTCGACTTTTAAAGTCTTGATTATCTGAAGGCCGTGTCATTTCTGGATCACGGGCAATGCGTTCAGATGGGCCCGGGCGGCATTGTCTGTCGGACCGTTGGGATCCAGCTTGAGGACTTCCGACCAATCCTGGGCCGCCCCCTCCAGATCGCCGTCCAAGTGCTTCAGAATACCGCGTTCCAGCCAGGCCTCAGGACGTTTTGGGTCGATCTCCAGGGCGCGATCAACATCCGATCGCGCGAGTTCCATGGCATCAAGATATCGGTACGCAGCGGCTCGAAACAGCAGAACTTCCGGGTTATCCGGTTCCGCCGACAGCGAGATGTTCAAATCATCCACCGCCTCCCAGGTTCTGCCCGCCTGCATCCGGACCAGGGCGCGGTCGACGCGGAGCTGAGGATCATTGGGAAACAGGCCCAGCAGGCGGGTCTGAATCTCCTCGGCCCGGTCCAGGCGCCCGGTCAGGTTCCAGGCCTGTGCCGCTTGGGCCAGCAATCCGGCTCTGATCACCGTATCTTCGGCGGGAACGTCTTCGGCCAAGCGTTCCAGACGGGTAGCTGCCTCGGCATGATCGCCCATCCCCACCATCGCCACCGCAGCGCAATGGCGCGCAGGCAAACCGCCGCCGACTTCCAACCAGCTCAGCGCCTTCGCGTAGGCGATTTCAGGATCTCGACGTGCCTCCACGAGGCATCGGTCGTAGATTTCACTCTGCTCGGCGGATCTGGCGGGGTTATCCTGATCTTGACTGCCGAGCGTTTGGGAAAACACCGAGCCGGAGAGACCCAGAACCGCACAAACCGAGAGGATACATAACGAAATAATCCGTGGCGGGTTAAGGAATAGGTAACAGTGGTTTGGTATTGGTGAAAACATGGATCAAAAAGCCTCACCTCCGAACCTTAAGGACAAGATCGGCGCTGACACAGCGGGTTCCGGGGCTACGGAACAATTGCGGGAGATTGCGCACGAACTCAGGAATCCCTTGAACGCTCTGCTTGCCGTTTCGGAAGTATTCCGGGACGAGAGGTTCGGCAAACTGTCGAATGACCGGTATCGCCGGTATGCGGAACTGTCACATGAAGCGACAGTCCGAATGTTGTCACTTTGCGAACAATTGCTCAACGGCCATCCCGAAGCCGACACAGAATCCGGGATCGGGTCCGCTGTGCGTGTGCAGCGGCCGCTGAAGGACACGATCCGAGATGTGGTTGAGCTTTTCGGACCGATGGCCGAGGAGCGCGATGTCCTGCTGAACATGCAATTTTCCGATGAGATGTTGGCGAAAGTGCAGGTCAATGCGGAACTGGTCACCTCGACACTCAACAATTTGATCGCGAATGCCATCAAGTTTACCCCACGTGGCGGTCGGGTCAGCGTGATCGCGAAATCGGACGGCTCCTCGGACGTCATCGTCCTGGTGGTCAGCGACACGGGTGTCGGGATCGATCCCGAGCAGATCGCGCAGATCATGGGGGTTGATACCTTCAAGCCGCGCAAGACGACTGGTCTTCACGGTGACCACGGCTCGGGCCTCGGATTGTTCATGGTCCGCCGGAGCCTTGAGATGGCGGGCGGTTCGCTAGAACTGCGTTCGAAACCCGGGCTCGGCACCTGCGCGATCGTGCGGTTGTGCACGATCAAAAATCCCCACAAAGCCTGACGTCCGCCGTCATCCGGAGAGCAAATCCTCCACGGTCCGACGCAACACCGCCAGATCCCGGTCGGTCGACAGGCGGTGGTCGCCGTCCTTGATCAAGAGGATCTGAACGTCGTCGCCGTCGATCCGCTCGGCCAAGGTGACCGCCAGTCGGTGCGGCACGTCCGGGTCCCGCATCCCATGCAGCAGCCGCACCGGGACTTTGATGGGCAGCGGCCCGCGAAGCACCAAGTGGCGTCGTCCGTCTTCAATCAATTTCAGGGTGATCGGCGTCGGGGTGTCCGAGTACTCCGACGGCTCCAGATGCACCCCGGTTTCCTGCAGCGCGCGACGGGCGGGCTCGTCAAATTCCGCCCATATCAGGTCTTCGGTGAAATCCGGCGCTGCGGCGATGCCAATCAAGCCGGCCAAGCGCTCCGGTCGGGCCAGCGCCATCAGGGTCATGACCCATCCTCCCATGGACGAGCCGACCAGAATCTGCGGCCCCTTGGTGACCTGGTCGAGGATTGCCAAGGCGTCCCGGTGCCAGAGTCCGATCGTGCCGTCTTCGAATCGACCGGTCGATTGGCCGTGGCCTTGATAGTCGAAGCGGGTGAACTGGTGGCCCCGCCCGGTGACGTGTGCTTCCAGTTCGATCGCCTTGGTGCCGGTCATGTCCGATGCGAACCCACCACAGAAAATAACACCGGGAGAGCGGCCCGGCGTATGGTGGTAGGCAAGCTCCACGCCATCGCCTGTCTCGAGTCGTTCAGGGGCCCCGGCACTCGGGTCGTTCGGGCCTGCAGTGCGGGGCTGTGAGCCGTGCGTCATTGTGTTAGGGTCCCTCTAACAGACCAAAGTTGCTTTGGATTATCAGGTGACCGAGCCGCCAGGGGCCGGCGCGGAGTTCGCGACCGATCCTAACATTTTGAAGGAAGATTACGAGGCGTTCCGACCGGAAACGGCGGACGATCGGCCAACTGTGCTTCAAGTCCTGCCGGCGCTGGTGTCCGGTGGCGTGGAGCGCGGGACGGTCGACGTCGCCTCCGCGTTGGTCAATGCCGGATGGCGGGCCCTGGTCGTCTCCAATGGCGGGCCCATGGTCCGCGAAGTCGAGCGGGTCGGAGCCGAACACATTCAGATTCCGGTTCATTCCAAGAACCCGCTGCATTGGCGCGCGAGCTATGACGCCTTGGTGGATCTGATCTGGACCGAGAATGTCGATCTGGTTCATGCGCGATCCCGGTTGCCGGCTTGGCTGGCCTATGGCGCGGCCAGGCGAAGTAAGGTGCCGTTCGTCACCACCTTCCACCAGCGTCCGGACGCGGCCACCGCCCTCAAGCGCAAATACAATGCCGTGATGACCCGCGGCGACCGGGTGATCGCGATCTCGCATTATGTCGCGCAAAAGCTGTTGGATACCTACGGCATGGATCCGGTGCGTCTGCGGGTGATCCCTCGCGGTGTGGATCTGTCGATGTTCGATCCCGACAAGGTTACGGCCGAGCGCATGATACGGCTGGTGAACAAATGGCGGGTGCCGGACGGGGTGCCGATCGTGATGCTGCCCGCGCGGGTGACCGAGTGGAAGGGCCACCGCTTGCTGCTTGACGCCCTCGCCTTGCTGGAGCGCGGCTCGTTTCACTGCCTGATGGTGGGCGACGACAGCCGTGACCGGGTGAAATCCGGTCTGGAACGCCATGTCGCCAAGCTTGGTCTCTCTCCCTACGTGCATTTCGTGGGCAAGACCGATGACATGCCGGCGGCCTACAAGTTGGCGGATGTCGTGGTGTCGTCCTCGATCGACCCGGAGCCGTTCGGTCGGGTGATGATCGAAGCTCAGGCTATGGGCCGGCCGATCGTGGCGGCCGATCATGGGGGGGCGCGCGAGTCTGTCATCGCGGGCGAGACCGGTTGGCTGTTTGCGCCCGGCAATGCCCGCGCCCTTGCCGATGGGATCACCAACGCCCTGTCGCTGGAAGAGGACGCTCGGATGGAACTGACGGCAAAGGCCGTCGCTCATGTGCGGCAAGGGTTCTCCCGCTACCAGATGTGCGCCCGGACCCTCTCCGTCTACGGCGAGCTGCTCGGCGGGACGGTCGCCGACGATCTCGAGCCCAGCGCCTGATGACGGGGCAGCCGAAATCCCGCGTGCTCGTGATCAAACACGGGGCGCTGGGGGACTTTCTGCTGTCGGTCGGCCCGATGCAGGCAATCCGACGGCATCATCCCGACGCGCGTCTCACCTTGCTGACCCGCCCGGCCTATCGGGACCTTGGCGCGGCGACCGGCGTATTCGACGAGGTCCTGACGGACGATCAGCCGGGCCTGATGAACCCGCTCGGTTTGCTTCGATTGCGGAGCGTTCTGCGCCGGGCTGGCGCGGACCGGATCTATGATCTTCAGACCTCCAATCGGACGGCCTGGTATTTCCGGCTGTGCGGTCCGGCGGCGCCGGACTGGTCGGGCAAGGTGGCCGGATCCAGCCATCGTCACGTCTATCCGGCTGACCATAAGATGCACACGATTGAGCGCCAACGCGACCAGCTCGCGATCGCTGGGCTTCATGACGTCCCGCTGGCGGACCTGGGCTTTTTGGATGGAGACATCGACGAATTCAATTTGCCGGATCGGTTGGCGATTCTGATTCCGGCCGCCTCACCGGACCGACCGGCCAAACGCTGGCCCTCGGAGCGGTATGCGGAGTTGGCCAGAGGTCTGATCTCGCGCGGACTGTCGCCCGTTATCGTCGGCGGGACGGACGCGACTGGCATTGCCCGGCAGATCAGTGAGGCGGCCCCCGGCACGGTCGACCTGACCGGGCGCACCTCCTTCGGGCAGCTGGCCGCCATCGCCCGTCGGGCGCAGCTGGCCGTCGGCAACGACACCGGCCCCACCCATCTGATCAGCCTCGCCGGCTGCCCCGACACTCGCTCTGTTCGGCGCGGACTCGAGCCCCGAAAAGACCGGACCGGTTGGGCCGGGCGCGCGCGTGGTGCAGGCGGAGAGTCTGGAGCAGATCGCAGTTGCCGACGTCCTGGCGAGTTTGCCTTCGGCTTGACGTGGCGGCGGCGCCGGTGTGGGATTTCCAATCGTTAAAGCCAACACCCGGAGCCCTTCATGCCACATACCCCTCTCGATCCTGCGGCCTTGGCCGTCATGGGCACGCCGAACTACACCCACGCCATGGTGACCGAGGGGGTCTCCAAGTGGCTGAATATCGCCGGGCAGGTTGGTGTGCGCCAGGATGGCAGCACGGTCGAAGGCGCTTTGGAGCAATGCCGCCAGGCCTTCGCGAACATCGGAAGCCTCCTGGAAGGGGCCGGGATGACGCCAGAAGATGTCTGCCATCTCCGGATCTATCTTACCGACCGGAACGATATCCTGGCGCTCCGGCAGGCTCGGACCGAATTTTTCGGCACCGATAAGGTGCTTCCCAGCACGCTGATCATGGTCTCAGGTCTGGTAGACCCGGCCTGGAAGGTTGAGCTGGAGATCATGGCGTCGCGATAGGCTTTCGGCCCTCAAGGCAAAACCCCTCGGCGGCAGGTCTTCGATGATTCCGCCGAGGGGAAGCCTACTGCTCAGGTCTCGCCGAACAGGAACGCCAGAAGCGCGAAGCGGGTGCCCGAGCGCATCGCCATCACTTCGTGCAGCAGTGAGCAGGAAAACACGATCGCGGCCCCGCTCGGCGGTTTGAACACAGCGTCGCCGAATTCCGGAAATTTCAGTTCCGCACCTTCATATTGCTCGCTGTTCAGGTTGAGGGTGACGGCGAACCGCCGGTGCGCCACGAACGGCAAGGTGTTGTCCCGGTGGCCATGCTCCGACCCGCCCCGGGCGCCCTCATAGCAGGCAATCCGGTAGCGCTCGTGCCGGGTGACTTTGTAGTTGAAGGCCTTCTGGATCTCCGGCATCAGCCGCGGCACGAGCTTGCGGTCGATGATCCTGTTGGTCTCGTCCGAGCAGACCCAATGATCGATCCGGTCGTTGCGCCCGTATTCCGGGATCCGCATCTTCACATCGGTCGTCCGGCCCTGGAGCTGATTGTGACCGGGGTCGACGAAGTCCTTGCCTGTCGTCTTGTAGATCTCGATCAACCGGCGGCAGTCGTCCGCATCGAACACGTCCGGTACCACGAGGACCGGCGGCAGCGACTGAGTGATCAGGCCACCCTTCCGACGCTCGGCCACCGGCTTGGCGCGCGCCAGAATCGTTGCGGCGGGATCTTTCTTATCCTCAGTCCCGGCCAGCGCCAGCACGTGGAGATTTGGGGCGATCGCAAGCGCGCCGGCCTGATCATTCAGGACCCGTCCATAGGTCACACCGATCCCCAAATGAGCAAATCCGCGCGCGTCGCCCATCGGCGTCCTGTCGATCAGGACCGGGTAGGGCAGCTCGGCGCCGGACTTGGCGAGATCCTCAAAATCTGCCTGGGTCAGCACGATCTGCACCTCCGCGTTGACCTCCGCCAGGGCATCCCGTTCGGCCTCGAACGCTTTCAGGAACGCGGCGCATTTCGGTTTGCTGACAGACCCCAGGAACAGGAGGACATGCAGCTTGCCCGCTTGCTCGTCGGATAGCGGGTCGAAGGCGGCACCGGAGCGTCGCTTGAAGCCGATCGGTGGCATCAGATCGCCGACCTCGAGACGTTTGGCGGGGGGAGCGGGAGGCTGCGCGCCGCCAAACCCGGATCCGCCAAATCCAGGCCCTCCCTTGGGCGGTTGTCCGGGCATCTGAACCGTCATCAGTCGCGTCCTCGCCGATCGTGCCAACAGCGCCATGCGCCTGCAGGGGAGTGAAACCTTTGGGCCGACGGGATGCAAGGGGCACGGACAGGCGGGCTGACCGACCGGAGTGTGCGGCGGGATGGTCCGCAACCCCTTGCCCCTCAGCGCGGGCCGCGCTACATAAGCGTCCCGATCATGACATATGGATTGAGCCGTGCGTCGCTCGTTCGAACAGACTATCAGGCCGTCTTGGGCGGCCGAGGCCTCGTAACCCGGCCGGCCGAGACGGCGTTTCGTTGTCTCGCGGGCGCTCGCACCCGATACCAGAGCGAGTCCCGATCTGTTCGAACCTGTTGAAGCGAGCTTTCTTATGCCATCCATCACACTTCCCGACGGCTCCGTCCGATCCTACGACAAACCGGTCACGCCCGCCGATGTCGCGGCCGATATCGGCCCCGGTCTGGCGAAGGCCGCCTTCGTTGCCAAGATCGATGGCAAACTTGTCGATCTCGATCACCCGATGTCCGAGGATGCCGCACTCGCGCTGATCACCCGCAAGGATGATGCGGCGCTTGAGCATATCCGCCACGATTGCGCGCATGTATTGGCCGAGGCGGTCCTGGAGCTGTATCCGGAGACCCAGGTCACCATCGGCCCGTCCATCGAAAACGGCTTTTACTATGATTTCAATCGGGCCGAGCCGTTCTCAACCGATGATCTGGCCGCGATCGAGCAGCGGATGCACGAGATCGTCGATCGGGACGAGCGGATTGTCCGCGAGGAATGGACCCGCGAGCAGGCGATCGCCCACTACAAACAGACAAACGAGCCGTTCAAGGTCGAGCTCGCCCAGGCGATTCCCGAAGGCGAGATCATCAGCTTTTATCGCCAGGGCAACTTTCTCGACCTCTGCCGCGGCCCGCACGGTCCCAGCACCAAGGGCGTGGGACATGCCTTCAAGCTGACCAAGGTCGCCGGTGCCTATTGGCGGGGCGACAGTAACAACCCGATGCTGCAACGGATCTACGGCACCGCGTTCGTCGACGAGAAGGCGCTGCAAGCCTATCTGACGATGCTGGAAGAGGCAGAGAAGCGGGATCACCGCCGACTGGGCCGCGAGCTGGATCTGTTTCACATTCAGGAGGAGGCGGTCGGCTCGGTGTTCTGGCACCCGCACGGCTGGACGCTCTACCGCGCGATCGAGGATTATATCCGTCGCCGCCTGGGTGACGCCGGATATCAGGAGATCAAGACCCCACAGCTGATCGATCGGTCGCTGTGGGAGGCATCGGGCCATTGGGACAAGTTCCGCGAGGCCATGTTCACGGCCAATTCCGACGACGACAAGGTGCTGGCGCTGAAGCCGATGAACTGCCCGGGTCATGTCCAGGTCTACAAACAGGGCCTGAAATCCTATCGCGACCTGCCGTTGCGGTTTTCGGAGTTCGGGTCCTGCCATCGCAATGAGCCCTCGGGTGCGTTGCACGGGATCATGCGGGTCCGGGCGTTCACCCAGGACGATGCGCATATCTTCTGCACCGAAGATCAGATCACAGATGAGAGCATCAAGTTCTGCGATCTGCTTGCGTCGATCTACAAGGATTTCGGCTTCGAGGACGTCCGGATTAAGTTCTCCGACCGACCTGAGGTGCGTGCCGGTGCGGATTCCGTCTGGGATCGGGCCGAAGGGGCGCTTCGTGAG
>CALAHL010000474.1 GCA_937891725.1 uncultured Rhodospirillaceae bacterium
TGCTGTTCCTGATCCCCGGCGTCGACGAGACGCTGCGGATTTCCGGCCGGGCCGAACTGCGCGATGATCCCGAGTTGCTCGAACGCTTCCGGATCAGGGACCGGTTGCCGGCGACGGTCCTGGTGGTGACGGTGCGCCGCGCCTATCTGCATTGCGCCAAGGCGCTGATGCGTTCAAAGCTGTGGGATCCGGACGCCAGGATCGAGCGGTCGGAGCTGCCGACCATGAACCAGATGATCGCCGATCAGACGGCGGCCGACGGCCCGATCGAGGATCAGCACGAAATGGTCAAACGATATAAGGATGTCCTCTACTGACCGGACCAGCCGTCCGGCCGGGTCAGATCCAGATTCTTCGGATCGTCCCCGGTTTGGGCAACGAATCCATAGCCTAAGGTCCGCTTTAATGCGGCTTGGTTCAACGGGTCCTCCAGGTGGATCTCGATCCGGATGCTCTTCAGGCGCGGGTCGGACAAGATGCCCGTCATTCCATCAAGCACCTTGTGCTCGACCCCGTCCACATCGATCTTGATCCGGTTCGGAAACGGAATTCGGCCAGCTGAAACCATGTCGTCGACCCGCCAAACCTCAATGGTCTCATGGAACTTCGCCCCGGGGCGGGGATCGATGCCCGGCCGGTCGGCAATGCTTTGATCGGTCGATCCGGCGGGCTCATCATCATAAGCCACGCAGCCGGTGCCGGTTTGATCGGAGACCGCCACCCGATGGAGCGTCACCAGCTCTTCCAATCCATTGCGTGAGACGTTGTGTGTCAACTCCTCGGCATTTCGAGCAAACGGCTCAATCGCATCGACCCGCACCCCGCGCAATCCGGCCGCCAACACCGTGTAGCGGCCAATATTTGCGCCGATATCGAGAAACCGTTCCTCCGGCTCGAAGGTCGAAATGCGGTAAAGCAAACCCGGTTCGAACGCGAAAAAATAGCGGCAGTCAAAGCGGATATTCAAATTTGGAGTTCCGAAGGTCAGGTCCCGGCCACCAATCCGCACCACCGCCTCGTGGTCGCGCATCTGAATACCAATGGATCCACCAAACCAACCGGCCACGAGCCTGCGGCCAAGATCGTGGCTGATGAGACTTGAGGCCCGCTGCACAAGTGGATTCGACCGATTGGCGGCGGCATGTGCTTTGGCGGTCACCGCAGCACGCAGGCCAGTATCCGGCAACGGTTGGCGATACGCGGCGCTCCAAGCGGCGATCAGATGAGAGATCGCGCACCTATAGGCGACACCGTGACGCTCATCGCCATCGGCAGATCATGCGGCCTCGGCCATCTCCGCTGCCACCATGTTGGTCCACGGTAGATCCGGTCTCAGACACGCGCACCACATTGCGCGCCTCGACCAGACGGACAGATCGATCGTCCGGTCAAGGGACAGCGCTATGCCCGCCAAAAGGATTTCGGTTTCGGAGCCGGGGGGCTCCAGCGCGGCGGCTTGGTTCAGGGCGTCCGCCGCGCGATCAAAGGACTCCTCAGCGATCGACAGCCGTGCGAGATCCCGCAGCAACCAGGTGCGGCTGGAGTCCTCCGCCAACCCAATTTCGATAAGCGCGCGCGCCTCTTCGAACCGGTTCTTCAGAAGAAGAGATTTGATCCGTTCCGGCAGCGGGTCCGCAGTGATTTCGGACACGGCTAAACCGGCCGCTTCTGAATGAGATGAAGCAGTTCCGCGGTCAGGACCACCTCGCCGTCCTGATTGGTCGTGGTGTAGCCGAGCCGGACGTGGCCGAACGGCCGGGAGCTGGACGGGCGCAGCTCCAGCACCTCGGCTTTCACCCTGATGGTATCTCCGGCGCGCACCGGGCGAGGCCATCGGATCTTGTCCATGCCGAGCCCGCCCACATTGGTGTGCTGGTGCGGGCCACCCTGCCAGATCAGCCGGAAGGTCAACGCCAGGGTGTGAAACCCGCTTGCGATGATCCCTCCGAACATCGAGGCTTCGGCATCCGGTCTGCTGACGTGAAACGGCTGCGGATCCCACATCAACGCGAAATCCATGATCTGGCTCTCGGTGAGCGTGGCGGCCTGACTCTCGATCACCGCACCCAGTTCGAAATCCTCGAAGAACCAGCGGTCCCGCCCCATCCTTGCTCTCCTCAGCCCATGATCGCGTCGATGCTCTTGAGCCCGTTGCCGGTCATCACCAGCACAGTCTCCTCGTCTGCGCCGATGGTACCCGCCGAGACCAGCTGCTCATAGGCCACTGCCGCGACCGCGCAGGACGGCTCTACGAAGGCGCCCCTGCGGGCGAGCAGATGGACCGCCGGAAGAATCTCCTCTTCGGGCACGCCCACCGCTGCGCCGCCGGAGGCCCGCAGCGCGTCCATTGCCTCGGCCGTGCGGACCAGCTTGGCAGCGGCCACCCCCTCGGCGATGGTCTTTTCGGGTGTGAACTCTACCGGCTCGGTCACTCCCGCCTCGAAGGCCCGAACCAAGGCGCCGACATTCGCCGGCTGGGCCGCGAACAGGCGCGGCATCCGGTCGATCTCACCTCGTCGCATCAGTTCGTCAAAGCCGATATGGCAGCCCAACAGATTGCTGCCGTATCCGACCGGGATGATGATGTTGTCCGGCAAACCGAAGCCGTACTGTTCCCAGATCTCATAGGCGAGCGTCTTGGTGCCTTCGATGAAGAACGGTTGCCAATTGTGGCTGGCGTAAAACACGCCGGTCTCGGCCCGCGCCAGCGCCGCGTTCGAGACATCCTGACGGGTACCACCGACCAGTTCCACCTCGGCCCCATAGACCCGCATCTGGGCCACCTTGGCGGGCGAGGTGTGGGCTGGGACCAGCACGGTGCAGTGCATCCCCGCCGCCGCCGCATAACAGGCGAGCGAGGCGGCAGCATTGCCGCTGCTGTCCAGCATCACCCGATCGATCCCGTGCGCCCGAAGATAGGCGACCAGCACCGCCATGCCCCGGTCCTTGAATGAGCCTGACGGGGCCATGGATTCCATCTTCAGCCTGACGTTTCCCGCCGGCAGCTCGATCGGGATCAGCGGAGTCCATCCCTCCCCCAGTTCGACCCGCGCCGCCTTGTCGACCCGGATGGCTGCGGCGTAGCGCCAGAGCGAGCGTT